>JAQVDG010000222.1 GCA_028698395.1 Weeksellaceae bacterium | reverse complement strand
TGCAAATGAAGAAGTTATAAAGAAATATGTTCAAAGTCAAGGCAAAGATCAGCAGTATCAAAAGATACACAAGTCACAGCTTAAATTGTTTTGATACCTCGTACCCTTGGGTCGAGGTAGTTCATTCTAAATCTTTCAATTTTTCTGTTTGTTAAAATCTTTGTTCTTAAAAATTCTCTTTCTGTTTTGTTAGAACTTTCTAGGTTTGTTAGAATTGTTATTTTAATCTAAATCCTAAAATTTTTCTGTTTATTGAAAATTTGAATCTGATAAATTCTCTTTCTATTTGGTTTTCCGTTTCAATTTGTAAAAAGTCTGAACTTTCTCTTTTTGTTAGAATTGTCATTTTAAACTAAAATCTAAAATCTGAAATTTGTCTGTTTGTTAAAATCTTTGTTCTTGGAAATTCTTTTTCTGTTTTAGTTTTCGGTTCAATTTTAAAAATCCAACTTAAATATCATTTTTTTTGCTTTAAATCCTGATAGTTTCTTATTTAACTAAATTTTTTTTTCGCATAACTGCCAACGGTTTGCGTGTATGTGCAGTAGCGGATTAGGAGCACTTTCCTGTCCGTTTAGCACAAAGTTTCTTAGAAGCACAGACCTTCGATTTACCACTTCACCCGCTATTGCCACATACACGCTGTTATGGGCTGCCTTTCCTTTCATTCTCCTTTTATTTGATTTTTAAAAGTTGTTCCTAATTCATTTACCATCAACACAAATTGTTGTTTTGTTGCTCTATTTTGGTTTATTACTCTATCTATTTCATCATTATTCACACCAAATTGAGCAAGTTCGTGAGCTTGTCTATTTCTCAGTTGAATAAGTGTCAATTTTCCAAATTCAAATTCACCAAAGTTTTCTAAGATTCTAATCAAGTCTTTATAGTGTTGGTCTTCTATTAATAATGCACTTTTCTCAACTGTCAGTTTTGTAAGTTTAAGTTGCTTAGAAAAGTCTTTAAGTTTTCTTATCTCTGCCTGTTCCCATAACTCTTCACCAATATTTCTAAGGTCACATAAACTTTTCCAAAGTTCGTTATATAGTGTGAATTGATGTTCTGAGTACCTTAGAAAAAGTGTTTTTGATTTTTCAAGGTCAGTTTTTTTGATTTCCAATTCTGTCTGATATTTTGATTTCAATCCTTCTAAGGCTTCTTGATATTTTGCCTTATCCTTTTCTAAGAGTTTGTTTGCAAATTTTTCTCCAAACCATTTTGCAAGTGCTACTAAAACGGCACTTGCGCCACCAATTGACACTATTATGGCTCCTAACCATTCTAGAGCCGTTTTAAAGTCTAGACTTTCCATATTCAATTTCTTCTAAGTTCCTTTAATATTACCTTTCCTTTGTCCTTCGCTATTTTTTCTAAGTCAGGTAAAAGTTTTACTTTATAAATATCTTGTCGTTTTCTTTGCTCAACTTTTTTGATAATCCACTTTCTGCTTTTGAAAAGTAGCTCATCTCCAAAATTGTCAAAGGATGTTAAAGCAAGTTCGCATAAGCCTGACAACGTTTTTGTGATTTCTTCATTTTTAATTGTCTCGATGAAGTTTTCAGTGTTTAAATCCAAAAAAGTGAAAAGTTGCTTGTCGTATTTATTCTCTGTCGTTTCTGAAATTCGCCTAATGAACTGAAATAAGGATGCTATTTCAAAATTTCTATGTTCAGATGATTTTAGTTTGCTCTCAAAGTCCTTTTTACAATGTGTTTCAATTATCGTCTGGTTAATACACAAACCAAAATAATATCCTTTAAAAAAATCACTTATGCTTACTCTGTCATATCGTCTTTTGTCAATTGTGTATTTAGCTAAATAATCATTCAATATGTCGGCCATCTTTGGGTTGCAGTTAATCTGTTCGTTTTTATAGACTTTGTTTTTTAGCTTATTGATACTTTCAATTGCTTGGCTAAAATTAAGTTCAGGATTCAGTAATGCCCGAATCAAAACACTTTTGTTTAGTTTACTAAATCTTTCAATTGTCTTTTCCTTATCAATAGAAGATAATACTCTGAACAAATCTTCTGCATAAGTGATTTTCCTTGTTTCAAAATATTTTTCAATTTGTTGATGAGTAATTGAATCAATGAAATTAGAATTCAAACTCTCTACGTTTAAAAACTTTGGATTGCTCAACGCATCAAGTTTGTCGGGTAGTGAAGCAATTACTTTAGTGATTGATTTTGATGTCTCTTTCTCAACGATTGAACCTTCAAAAGCCAAATATTTCTCTGCAAATTCAGTAAATATCAAAAGATAGTTCAAATTTGTTTCTTCTTGAATACACTTAATAAATTTGTCAGATGTTGCTATTTCATTAAGAATTGAAAAATATGAATTTGAATCTTCAATGAGCTTCCGAAGCTCTAACGCCCTTGCAGTGAAATTTGAAACACTCTGTTCTTCTGAAAACTTCTCATAAATGATTCCCGCTTTTAAATCATTCGTGAGTTTATTCTTAACAAACACTAGATTGATTTTGGATAAATCGGAAAGAGATTTTGAATATTTAGAAAGATTGGCGGTTTTCAGTTTTATTTCGAACAAAGAATCTGCTAACGCACTTTTAAAGAGTTGACTTGAAACATAAGTTCCTATAGAATTATCAATTACACTGATTTCCCTTAATGACTTTATTATTTGGTCAATTTCTAATTTTTTAGCCTTTTGATACTGTTCGTTCCAATCAATGTTTCTAAAAAGTCCTGTAAGCAACTTTTTGGCTTCTGATGAAGAGTTTAATTCCGAAAGTGAATTTGTGATATTTGGAAGCTTCGGCAGTCCTAAAATCATTTGAAGCCATTCAGGAAATGTAAATGAGTTTAGTATACGCAGGATTGTTTGGGATTCTCTATTTTTTTTACTTACACGAAGTGTTAGCTCAACAATTGAGTTGGTGTTTGCTATTTCATTTGGTTTAAGGACGATTGTAATAAACTCTTCTTTTAACTTAACTCCTAACTGATTACTGATTTGAAGCAATCTTGAATATGCTAAATAGTGGTCTTCAAGGAATAAACTTAGTTTGTGTTTATGGAAAAAGGCAAGAAAGGCATTATAATATGTTTCAAGTTGTTCCTTTGCCATTTTTTCCGAATGGATAAAGAGTATATTCAATGTTGCTATTACTTGTGAAACTTTGGTTTCAGAGTCTGTAATTTCATTTTGAAGCAACAAAGATGTTTTTTCATCATTTAAAAGGTCGTCTAATATTTCTTTGTCTTCTGAGAAATGGAGTTTTGTTAGAATAAATCGAAGTCCAATTTTATTTTCTGTGGTATCGAAGCAGTAAATGTAGTTCAGAAGCAATGATGTTCTTTTTGATACACTAATGCCGTTTTCGATATAGTTGAATGCATCAAATATCAATTGGGCATATTCCTTGTGTGGAAAGAAACAGTAGTCACTTTGAAAATATTGTAGAACTATGCCTTTTTCACGTAGTAAAGAATTTTCGTCATAAGCTCCCTTTAAGGGTATAAATGGAATATCATTTTTAAAAAGTAAACAATAGGTATAAAGTGCATCACTTTTGATTTTACCTAATTGGTGTTCTTCAAAAAATTGCTTTAAAATTTTATTGGAATCAATTTCATCAAATGTTATTGGGTTGGTTTGTGAGTTTTTTAACTCCCACATTCTTAAAGCAATATTGAGTTTCAGAAGATTTCTGCTAATATTTTTAAGAATCTTTTCAAAGTCGCCTTTACGCCATTCTAATTGACTTCCGGTGTCTTTAAACAATTTTGTTTTCTTCCAAATTATGCCTGAAACTTTTTCTCCAAAGTTTTCATTTGTATCAATCCGAAAATAATCCATTCCTTCAATCAACCGATAGATGTTTTCAATATCAAATTCATCATAGGTTTTGTAGTATCTTGAAAGATAGAGTGAATTAACCCATTTAAATGTTGAAACACGTTCTCGAATTATTTGATACAATTCAATATTGTCGTGAATGTTGTCAATTACGAGAAATGAATAATTATGAGAGATTTGGATTAGTTCTTCAATAACGTGGCTTGCAGATATTGACGGATTTGAAAGATTGAGATAGAAAATCTTTCTCTTGCTAATTTTTTGAATTATTGAATATGCAAAAGTTGTCTTTCCGCTACACGGATTTCCAAGAATGCAATATTCTTTTAGTTTTCCATTGTTAAAACCATTAGCAAGAAAACTTATCGTAGATAATTCATTCTTACTGTAATAAATTGTTTCTGATAAATTGAAAAAACGGTCATTTACGATTTTGTCTCCCTTATTGAGATTTTTAAATAAAGTCAATCTTGAAAGTCCACTATATTCTGTTGAAGTTTCTTGTTTTAGGAGTTCATCTATTTTAATTCTATCTTCAATTGGACGCTTATTTATATCTCCAATAACCCTTCTTACAGTTTTGACATAAACTTTTAGACCATCTTTTTCAAGATATAAATTTGCTGTTTCAATGTTTTTTTTGATGTAATCAGTTTCAGAAATGAAAAAAATCCAAAGGGTGCTGATTCCTTTGTCTTTCCATTCAGCTATGGTGTCAGTTATGGTTTTATCAATGTATCCACCCCACTAACCCCATCTTTTAATAATCGCATAGAATTCTGAAATTTGTTTCAAAGAACAAAAATATGGATCAACAAGCGCATATGTATTCACTGGTTCAAGAGTGGCAGAAATCGGGAAT
>JAQVDG010000221.1 GCA_028698395.1 Weeksellaceae bacterium | reverse complement strand
TTCCCGAGTTTCAATATCCAAAACAAATACCGTTCGCCCAATGGGAAAAGAACCGGAACGAATGTAATAAGTCAATTTATCATCTTGAAATGTTTTTAAATTATTTTGTAAAGAAGTAAAAGTACCGTCTGAAATAGCATAAAAAACTGACCAAGTCTGCCCGTTATCGTCCGAAGTCAAAATATGATTAGCTAAGGTATTTGCATACAATTTGTTTTCTGTGATTCGGTCGTAATTAATTCCAAAAATCCGACCGTATTCATCGGAGCCAATAGTTTCAAATTGTGCTTGTAAAAGCGAACTAAAACAAAAATTGATTAGTAAAATTAATGTGAATTTTTTCATTGTGTTATTATTATAAGGTTCAAACTGTAAATTCGGAAAGATTTCTCATTTTATCGCAAAACAAGAAACGAAATTACTGAAATTAATATCTGGTAAAAGTATAAATATTTTTTAAAACACTCATAAACAATCCGTTAAATTAATGTGTTTTGGTGTTTAATCCTTTTGGCTTTGGGTTAATTTTGGTTAAAATTAGAATATGAACCTCTTCTCAAAACAGTATAATTTTTCGGTTATACCCAACCTTTGTCTATCGCTAATAAAACTAAATCTAACGTATTGTGAGTTCCTGTTTTAGACAATATATGCTTTCTATGAGTATCTACGGTATATTTGCTAATGTTCAAAATTTCAGCTATTTCGGGTGAAGTATAATTTTGAGAAAGTAATTTCATTATCTCTTTTTCCCGCAAAGTCAAATTTTCTTCTGCCTGAATGTATTTGCCTTTCGTTTTTACATCGAAATAAGAAGGTTCGCCATCTAATCCAATAAAAGATAAGCTGATTTTAGTGTTGGTTTTCAAATGTGAAATATCAGTGTAAACCACAAGATTCCTTATTATTTCCCCTTCAGGTGTGCTTTGAACGGTGATACTCTGTTGCATAAGACGAATATATTTGCCATCACTTTTCTTTAATCTGTAATCATAACGGCTTTTGTACTTCATTAACTTATCAGGAGGAAGACTCAATTTAAAATCCACAACCGTGTCTTCTATATCAGAAAAATATGGAAAATCATCAGGATGAATGCAGTTGAGCCAAAAATTTAATTTAAATTCATCCGGAGAATATCCCAAAACTTTTTCAAGATTGGGCGACACATATTCTATATTTGAATCTATCGGATTAAAAATCATGAAAAAAGAATTTCCAACCTGAAAGATACTGAACATCCGACGATATAATTCTATCTCCAACTGAAGGTCATAACTACTTTTTTGTGCACCAATTTCTGCCCAACGTCTTTGAAGGTCGTTTATCAATAATTTATTTTCGTTCATGATTATCTATTCTATAATCAACCTCGTGTTCATTTATCACAAAATTATCAAAACAGAATTTTGATTTTTGCTTATTCTTCGATTTTCTCCTATTTCAACTTACTTATTCAAGTTTAGAAACTTTTACCATCACATTAAAATTATCCTGTTTTTTAAATTTTATTATTACTTCTCAAAAGTATTAAAGAAAATCAAAAAATAAAATGAATTACGTTAAAAAAATACCGTCAATAGGGTATTTCATATCATTAAATTTCCACTGACATTTGTATAACTAAAAAAATAAAGATGATGAAAAAATTATTACACATTACACTTTTGTTATTCATTCCTTTTACATTTATTAGTTGTAATATGGATGATGACGATGACGACGAAGGAGGAAACATAAATACCGATTTAATTGTAGGTGCTTGGGAATGGTATGAATTCGGTTTTTTAGGAGGAGAATCTTATTCTTATGTCGGTGATTGCACTACAAAAAAAGATTTTGTAGAATTTAAGTCAAATGGTGTCGCAGAATATACCGATTATGACTCACATTGCCAAGCTGACAACTCTCAATTTGATTATGAAATCATTGGAAACACTCTGATAGGATATGAATTTGATGAATCTTGGGAAGCAGAAATTGACGAACTAACTTCTTCCACATTAAAATTAATTTTTGTAGATGAAGGAGATGAGGAGGAGGATGAACCGGAGAGTTTCTATTATGTTTTGAAAAAGAAGTAACTTTTTCTATTATTTCACTTCTATTCTGTTAACAAACTAAGGGGTTTTCTATATTGAGAAAACTCCTTTTTTAAACGGCTCACTAATTTTGTGAATAATTTATTTCCCAACGACGTATTTTGTCATTTTTAACTCTTAATTTTGAAAACCAACTCAAAAAATGACAAGTAAAACAGTAAAATAAACAAAGAAATGAGTGATTTAGACAATAAAAAGAAAGCTTTGCAATTGGTTTTAGACAAAATGGATAAAGCCTACGGAAAAGGAACGGTAATGCGCATGGGCGATACCGCAGTGGAGGAAGGAATCGGAGTAATTCCAAGTGGTTCTTTAGGTTTGGATATTGCTTTAGGAATTGGTGGTTATCCAAGAGGGCGCATTATAGAAGTTTACGGTCCTGAATCTTCAGGAAAAACTACTTTGACTTTGCACGCTATTGCAGAAGCACAAAAAGCTGGAGGAATCGCTGCCTTTATTGATGCAGAACATGCTTTTGACCGAAGTTATGCCGAAAAATTAGGTGTGGATGTTGAAAATCTAATCATTTCTCAACCCGATAATGGAGAACAGGCTTTGGAAATTACCGATAATTTAATTCGTTCCGGTGCCATTGATATCATCGTTATTGACTCGGTGGCTGCTCTTACACCAAAAGCAGAAATTGAAGGCGAAATGGGCGATTCCAAAATGGGATTACAAGCTCGTTTGATGTCTCAAGCCTTACGAAAATTAACCGCTACCATCAGCAAAACCAAATGTACTGCAATTTTCATCAACCAATTACGTGAGAAAATTGGAGTAATGTTTGGAAATCCGGAAACTACAACCGGAGGAAATGCACTGAAATTTTATTCATCTGTTCGCTTGGATATTCGACGAGTTTCTCAAATTAAAACCGGCGATGAAGCTTCCGGAAATCATGTTCGAGTAAAAGTAGTGAAAAATAAAGTAGCTCCTCCTTTCCGTCAAACAGAATTTGACATTATGTTTGGTGAAGGAATTTCAAAAGTTGGTGAAATTTTAGATGTTGGCGTTGAAAAAGGGATTGTTCAAAAAAGCGGTTCTTGGTACAGTTACGGCGACAATAAATTAGGACAAGGACGCGATGCCGTAAAAGAATTACTAAAAGACAACCCTGAATTAGCAGAAGAATTAGAAGAAAAAATCAAAGAAGCTGTAAAACAAGCTTAATTTCATTTTACAGCTTTATAATCTAACTTTGGCAAAGTTCTTTTCATCGTGAATATACTTTGCCAAAGTTTTTATTTATCAATTTACCAATTCATTGTACAAGCCATTTAAATTTTATTATTTTTGAACTTTAAATAATGAAAATCCAATAAATGCAAACAACGAACAGAAAACAGCAAATCCTATTGTTTTCCTCTCTGACACTTATTGCGCTAATTGTCCACTACTCAATTGACTTTGAAATTTTTTCCAGATGGAAGGTTTATGCTCCTTTTATAAAAAAATTAAGCATGAGCTTATCCATTATTTTCATTATACTTTTAATCGGTCAATTTATAAAAAAATTCATTGAAGTAAAAGCCCATACTGAGGGCGACCGCTATAACTTGCTCCGAATAACGAATTTCTCCACAATTGTACTCATACTCATTGTTACAGCTTCTTTTTTATTTCAAAACCTATATGCTACCGTAGTCAGTTTCGGATTAATTTCTTTGGTTTTAGGTTTTGCATTACAAGCACCGATTACTTCGTTTATTGCTTGGCTATACCTTATTTTTCGCCATCCATACAAGGTGGGACATCGGATTCAAATCAACGGAATGCGCGGAGATGTTGTGGAAATCAACTATTTAGATACCAAAATATTAGAATGTAGTGGTGATTATCTTCAAAATGACCGATTAACAGGACGGGTTATTTATTTCCCGAACAGCTTAATTTTAAAAGATGAGGTCATCAATTATTCCGGACCGCAACTTCCTTATATTTGGAATGAAACTGCTATTCAAATCGCTTATACCAGTGATTTAAAGTTTGTTGAAGAATGTTTAATCGAAGCTTGTATTCAAGATTTTAAAATCAAATATCCCAACCACAATATACGGGTTCGCAAAAGATGGCAACCGGAAGTTTATTTCAGAGTCAATACGTATGCTTGGTTAGAAGCCGTTATTTCTTATCCGGTAGAACCTAAAGATACAACAGGACGACGAACTCGAATTTTAAAAATCGCTCTTCCAATGCTCAATGCTCAACCCGATAAAGTACAATTCCCGGAAGGAAGTATGCGATAAAAAATTGTAAAATGAAATTTCAAAAATTAGAATTTTTCTTTGTATGTTTACACAAACCCTTTCTCTGTGTTAAAACCTAATGAAATACTTCAAAAATATTGGGGATATTCTAATTTCAGGTATCCACAAAAAGAAATTATTCAAGCTATTGTAGAAGGAAAAGATACTTTAGCTATTCTTCCCACCGGTGGTGGAAAATCATTGTGCTATCAAATTCCTGCTTTATTATTCAACGGAATGACTTTGGTTATTTCACCCTTAATTGCACTTATGCAAGATCAGGTTCTTCAATTAAAATTATTAGGAATCGATGCTGCTTCCATCACTTCACAATTGACACCCG
>JAQVDG010000220.1 GCA_028698395.1 Weeksellaceae bacterium | reverse complement strand
AAAAGGACTTATTTTTAGTCAATTAGGAAAAGAAATTGGTTTTGAAGACGGTGATAAAATCATCAGTGTAGATGGGAAAAAGCAAGAACAATTTCACCGTTTGACATTGGATATTATGTTGAGCAAAGAAATTCTTGTGGACAGAAATGGAAAAGAACAAAAACTTCAGATTAAGGATGAGCAAATCAAACAAATTTTATCAACGGAAGGACGAAATAATTTCATTTTTCCTTACCATGAAGGAGTTATTGCGGATTCCCTTCTTCCAAATTATGTAGCAGCTCAATCAGGTTTACAAAAAGGAGATATTATTAAAAAAATTAATGATAAATCCCTTACTGTTGCGAATTTAACACCATTGCTCAATCAATTTAAAAATGATACAGTAAAATTGGAAGTTGAACGAAACGGAAACAAAGAAAATCTAACTGTTTTTATTCCGGATTCAGCTAAAATCGGGATTTTTCCTCTTGCTAACATTGGAGGGGATTATATGGAAGTGAAAAAATATAATTTTTTCTCAGCTATTCCGGTTGCAATTTCAGAATCTTTTACCATTCTGAATTATAATGTTAAAAATCTGAAATTACTTATAAAACCCAAAACAGAAGCTTATAAACAAGTTGCCGGTCCCATTGGAATTGCCCGGAAATTACCTTCTACCTGGAATTGGGAATTTTTCTGGTCGTTTACTGCCATGTTTTCTATGTGGTTAGCGTTTGTAAATCTACTTCCAATTCCCGGATTAGATGGTGGGCACGCTTTGTTTACAATTGCCGAGATAATAACAGGCCGAAAATTAAACGACAAAGCCATGGGAGTTGTACAAACAATTGGAATGATTATTTTACTAAGTTTAATGGCTTTAATCTTTGGTAAAGATATTTGGGATGTAATTCGAGATAAATTTTTATGAAAAAGTTTGCAAGTATGAAATTCCGTTTTATATTTGCACCCACTAAAGAAAACACTCCTCCTTAGCTCAGTCGGTTAGAGCATCTGACTGTTAATCAGAGGGTCCTTGGTTCGAGCCCAAGAGGGGGAGCAGAAAAGTAAAAGAGTTACGAAAATCGTAACTCTTTTTTATTGATTTACTGTGAGTTAAATCACTTTTTTACATCCTTTGCCTCTCTTTCTTCCTCCTTCATTTTTCGCTCTTCTTCCGGCAATCTACTCTCTAAGTTGGAGCGAACATCTACCAAAATTGCTGAATACAACTCAGGAGTTAATACATAATAACGAAAACTTTCTTTAAAAGTGTCAATATCCAAACCGTGTTTTGCAATAATTTGTGCATCAATTTCAGCATAATTCAATGAGTTTTCCAAAACCTGATTGGAATAAGCCGGCTGTAAATGCAGGTAAATATCCGTCAATACTTCTGTCATTTTTTCTTGTGAAATTAAGTTTTTCGGTTCTTTAACTGATAATGGGCTGCAACTTACAAAAAAGATGAGGAAAAGGAATATATAGTTGGTTTGTCTCATAATTTTCCAAAAATACTTCGAATTCGTAACATTAAAATACCAAAAACTGCTTCTCCCAAAATATTCGTACTTATTTTAGATTCTCCGGCTACCCGATTTGTAAAAATAATTGGAACTTCGGTAAGCTTAAACCCTTTTTTCCAGGCTTTGAATTTCATTTCAATCTGAAAACCATATCCTTTGAATTTAATATTATTCAAATCCAGTTTTTGCAAAACTTCTCTTTTATAACCAACGAATCCGGCTGTAGCATCCCGAACGGGAAGTCGGGTTACAAATCGTGCATATTGAGAAGCAATATACGACAAAAGAACACGTGACATAGGCCAGTTTACTACATTTACCCCATGTGAATAGCGTGAACCAATTACTACATCGGCTTCACTTTTTAAAGCATTTAATAAACGAGGTAAATCATCCGGATTATGTGATAAATCAGCATCCATTTCAAAAATATATTGATATTCTCGTTGTAAAGCCCATTTAAAACCATGTGTATAGGCTTTTCCTAATCCGTCTTTTTCTTTTCGGACTTCTAAATGCAAACCTGGAAATTCATTCTGAAGATTCCGAACGATTTGAGCTGTTCTGTCTGGCGAGTTATCATCCACTACTAAAATATCAAAAACAACCAAAAGCTCAAAAACACGTCTTACCACGTTTTCGATATTGTCTTTTTCATCGTATGTGGGAATAATGACTAAATTTTCTGACATTCTTCAAAATATGGTGCTAATATAATTCATATCTACGGACTGCTTTTGTAATTTTGCAAAAGATTATGAAAACCTTAGCAAGTCTTATTTTTTTTGAACGCCCGACAACCGATTACGATTGGGTTATATTTGTGTTGATTATTACAATGGGAGTCATTGTTACAACGCGTACAGTTTTCAGTAATAATTTTGAATCCTTAGTGAAATTTGATCGGTTTCAGGAAATTAATGATAATCAAAATTTATTTGGTATCGTTTTTCAAATCGTTTTTGTCGTTTTACTCAGTACGATTGTTGTCAATTATATACAATTGGATGAAAGTTTTATTTTCAATTCTGTTTTTATCAAAATATTAGGTCTCAGTTTATCAATTTGGTTATTTTTTATCATTCGTTCTCTATTAAGCCGTATTGCAATTTATTCATTTAAGGTTCCATACGACCAAATTTTACAATTGAAAACCTATAATTTTTTCCGGGTATATTCTGTTGGTTTGCTTTGGGTTTCTACTCTATTATATTATTTTTCAGATGTTTATAAGTTAGGTTTATTAATTGCAACTGCTATTGGTTTACTTTTAATCCGGCTATTAACTTTTGTAAAACTCTACCAAAATCAAACTAAAAAACAATCTAAACTTTGGTATTATAATATTTTGTACCTTTGCACCTTGGAAATTTTACCCATTTTAGTGGTTTTGAAGTTTATAAGTAACTGATAAATAATAAAATATATTTATGAAAGTAAAATCTATTCTTGTATCTCAGCCTCAACCTGCTGATTCTTCTCCATATCATGAACTTGGCAAACAACATAAAGTGAAAATTGATTTTCGCTCGTTCATTCAGGTAGAAGGAGTAGATGCTCGTGATGTGAGGCAGCAGAAGATTGATTTTTCAAAATTCACAGCTATAGTTTTTACAAGTCGGAATGTAATTGACCATTATTTTCGTTTAGCAGGAGAAATGCGCTTTCAAGTTCCGGATGATATGAAATATTTTTGCCAATCAGAAGCCATCGCTTTTTATCTTCAAAAATACATCACCTACAGAAAACGAAAAACTTATGTAGGCGAAAAAGGAATTGAAGATTTAATAACTTATTTTAAAAAACATAAAAACGAGAAATTCTTACTTCCTTCTTCTGATGTCTTAAACCCAAAAATTCCTGACTTCTTAGACGAAATGGGTGTTGAGTGGGAAAGAGCCATATTGTGCCGAACTACTTCAAGCGATTTATCTGATTTAAAAAGTGTTCGATACGATATTTTAGTGTTTTTTACCCCTTCAGGAATTAAATCTTTATTTGAAAACTTCCCGGAATTCAAACAAGACAAAACCCGAATTGCCGTTTTTGGTCAAACCACAGTAAAAGCAGCAAAAGAAATGGGATTACGCATTGATATTGAGGTACCTACACCTGAAATGCCTTCGATGACCATGGCATTAGAAAAATATGTAAAAGAAGTAAATAAAAAATAAAGTGTAATTTAGAGGCAAATTAAAAACCTTTGGCAATGAAAAACCAATGGGTAATGAAACCTGCTCCTGAACTAAACACTCTCGAACTTCTTATGAAAGAGGTCAGGTTATCTGTACCCATAGCTACCATTTTGGCTCAAAGAGGAATTAATACTTATGAAAAAGCAAAAGCCTTTTTCAGACCGGAAAAATCCCATCTTCATAATCCTTTTTTAATGAAAGATATGGACAAAGCCGTTGACCGGATTTTACATGCAGTTGAATCCAATCAAAAAATAATGGTATATGGCGATTATGATGTGGATGGAACAACCTCTGTTGCAATGGTGTATGATTTTTTACGCTCAATTTATCCTAATATTCAATATTACATCCCCGATCGTTACAAAGAAGGTTATGGAATTTCTTTTCAGGGAATCGATCAAGCCGAAAAAGACGAAATATCACTAATTATTGCTTTGGATTGTGGGATAAAAGCAATTGATAAAGTCGATTATGCTCTTTCAAAAAACATTGATTTCATTATTTGTGACCATCATTTACCGAGTGAAACTCTACCAAAAGCTTTTGCAGTTCTCGACCCAAAAAGAAAAGATTGCTCTTATCCATTTAAAGAATTAAGCGGATGTGGAGTGGGATTTAAATTAATTCAAGGAATAGCAATAAAAAAAGAAATTTCAGAAGAAATAATTTTTAATTATCTAGATTTAGTAGCTGTGAGTATTGCTGCTGATATTGTTTCTATTACTGGGGAAAACCGAGTGTTGGCACACTATGGCTTAGAAGTTTTGAGAAAATCACCGCGACCGGGAATTAAAGCTTTATTAGGTGAAATCTCTGCCGAAAATATCTCAATTTCTAATATTGTGTTTTCAGTTGCACCCCGAATCAATGCAAGTGGTCGTTTAGAGCATGCCTCTCAGTCAGTTAAACTCCTGATTTCCAATGAAAAATCAGAAATTTCAACTATCTTTTCTCAAATTGATGAATTAAACAAGCAACGAAAAGAAA
>JAQVDG010000219.1 GCA_028698395.1 Weeksellaceae bacterium | reverse complement strand
CCAATGTAGATGGATTCCAATATAAAGAAGCCGAAATTCCAATCGCAGAAAGAACAGAATTAGACCGCTGGATTTTATCAGAATTGAATTCATTGATAAAAAAAGTTGATGAATTTTATTCGGATTATGAGCCAACTCGTGCCACACGGGCGATTCAAGAATTCGTTATAGACAATCTAAGCAACTGGCATGTTCGTTTAAGCAGAAGACGTTTTTGGAAAGGTGAATATGAAAAAGACAAAATTTCAGCTTATCAAACACTTTATACTGTGCTGGAAAATGTAGCTGTATTGATTGCTCCGGTTGCTCCATTTTTTGCAGAAAGATTGTACAAAGATTTGAACGAAGTCACCGGAAAAAACAATTTTGAATCAGTGCATATTGCTCTTTTCCCAAAAGCTGACGAAAGCTTAATTGATAAAGAATTAGAAATCAGAACTCAATTAGCTCAGCAGGCCACAACGATGATTTTATCTTTACGAAAAGGAGCTGATATTAAGGTTCGTCAACCCTTACAAAAGGTCATTATTCCGGTTTTAGATGAAAAAATGAAAGTCCGTTTGGAATCCGTTTCGGAATTGTTAAAACAAGAAGTGAATGTGAAAGAAATTGAATTATTGACTAATGAAGAAGCTTCCCATTTATTAGTGAAAAATATTAAACCAAATTTTAAAACTTTAGGGCCGAAGTTTGGAAAAGATATGAAAGCTATTTCAGAAGCTACTTCAAAATTAGTAAATGATGACATTGTAAAGTTAGAATCCGAAGGGAAAATAATATTGAATATAGGCAATAAGGAAATTGAACTGGAATTGGAAGATTTTGAAATTTTCACTAAAGATATTCCGGGTTGGACAGTGGCTTCTAATGCAAATCTAACCGTTGCATTAGATATGACTTTGACCGAAAATTTAATTCACGAAGGCTGGGCAAGAGAATTAGTAAATCGTATTCAGAATTTAAGAAAAGACAGTGGATTTGATTTAACAGATAAAATTCAGTTAGAAGTTAAGAAAGAAGAAAGATTAGACATAGCAATAATTCAAAATAAAGATTATATTTGTTCAGAAACGTTGGCACATGAAATTCTTTTTGTAGAAGAAATGGTCGGCGGAACGCAAATAGAGATAAATGATTTAATAACCGAAATTTTGATTTCAAAAATTTAGGAGTATGGCAACAGAAGAAAAAACAAAATATTCTGACTTGGAACTGGATGAGTTCAAGCAGATAATTATGGAGAAATTGGAAAAAGCAGAACGTGATTATCAATTGATTAAAGAATCTTTTATGAATGGACTGGATAATGGCACGGATGATACATCACCCACCTTCAAAGCGTTTGAAGAAGGGTCTGAAACCATGAGCAAAGAACAGAATGCACAATTAGCAGCACGTCAAGAGAAATTTATTCGTGATTTAAAAAATGCTTTGGTTCGGATTCAAAATAAAACCTACGGAATCTGCCGCGTAACCGGAAAATTAATTGATAAAGAAAGACTGAGATTAGTTCCTCATGCAACTTTGAGTATTGAGGCAAAAAACAGACAACGCTAAAATTACATCTTGAAAAAAGTAGGAATTATCGTTGTATTGGTTATTTTACTTGATCAATTGACCAAGTTTTATATCAAAACTCATTTTCATTTAACGGAAGGTGTTGACGTTTTCAGTTGGTTTCAATTGAAGTTTGTAGAAAATCCAGGAATGGCTTATGGTGCTGAATTTGGTGGATTAACCGGAAAAGTTATTTTATCGGCATTACGGTTGTTTTTAATCGGTGGAATCGCTTGGTACATTTGGAAAAACATAAAAATCCATAATAATAATTATTTCAAATGGGGAATGGCACTTGTATTTGCCGGAGCTGTCGGAAATTTGATTGACAGCTTGTTTTATGGAATGATTTTCGACACAGGACTTACTTGGGACAGTGAATTAGGAATTTGGGAACCTTATTCGGGTATTTCTCAAGCAAATTTTGAGGGATATTCCGGCTTTTTAAAAGGCTGTGTAGTGGATATGTTTTATTTTCCTTTGTTTGACTGGCCCGATTGGGTACCGTTTTTAGGCGGAAAAGAATTTTTCTCTTATATCTTCAATGTGGCAGATTCTTCCATCACAGTCGGTGGAGCTATCATTTTACTTTTTAGAAAGCAAGTTTTCGGACATTTAGATAAAATCTAATATTCCTTTATCACATTAAATTCTATTAAATAAAAGAGATTGACTTTCTAATGAAAGTAAGGATTATTTCAATTTCTTCTTAACCTCTACAGTTTCATAAACTTCAATAATATCTCCAATTTGAATATCGTTGAAATTTTTAATGTTTAATCCACATTCGTAGCCTTTGGTTACTTCTTTCACATCATCTTTGAATCGTTTCAGGCTTGCTAATTCTCCATCGTGAATTACCACACCTTCCCGAATCAATCGGATTTTAGAATTTCGGGTTACTTTACCGTCGATAACCATACATCCGGCAATAGTTCCCGCTTTAGAAACCTTGAAGGTTTCCCGGATTTCAACATTTCCGGTTACCTGCTCTTTTAATTCCGGTGAAAGCATTCCTTCCATCGCTTCTTTCACATCATTAATAGCATCATAAATGATTGAATAATTTCGGATTTCGATTTCTTCTCTTTCTGCAATTTCTTTTGCTGATACGCCTGGACGTACATTAAATCCAATCACGATGGCTTCAGATGCGCTTGCTAATAGAACATCGGATTCTGTGATTTGCCCTACACCTTTATGAAGAATATTGATATGAATTTCTTCTGTTGACAGTTTTTGAAGTGAATCGGTCAAAGCTTCTACAGAGCCGTCCACGTCTCCTTTCAGGATGATATTCAATTCTTGGAAATCACCTAATGCAATTCGACGACCGATTTCATCCAATGTAATATGTTTTTGAGTACGAATAGTTTGCTCTCGTTGTAATTGTTCCCGTTTGTTGGCAACTTGTTTGGCTTCGTGTTCATCTTCAAAAACACGTAATTTATCGCCCGCAGTCGGAGCTCCATTTAATCCAAGAAGAGTAACAGGAGTGGACGGACCGGCTTCTTTTACCCGATTTCCTCTTTCATCCAACATCGCACGTACATTTCCATGATTACTTCCCGCAACCATATAATCTCCTACTCGTAAAGTTCCATTTTGAATCAAAACAGTAGAAACGTATCCTCTTCCTTTATCCAAAGAAGCTTCTACTACAGTTCCAGTTGCCAAACGATCCGGATTAGCTTTTAATTCTAAGATTTCAGCTTCTAATAAAACTTTTTCTAATAATTCTTTTACATTTAATCCTTGTTTTGCAGAAATATCCTGAGATTGAATACTTCCTCCCCAATCTTCTACCAACAAGTTCATTCCGGCTAATTGTTCTTTTACTTTATCCGGATTAGCAGTAGGTTTATCAATTTTATTAATTGCAAAAATAATCGGAACTTCTGCTGCTTGTGCATGCGCTATTGCTTCCCGGGTTTGAGGCATCACTTGATCGTCTGCTGCAATTACAATAATGGCAATATCTGTTACTTGTGCTCCTCTGGCTCGCATTGCGGTAAAGGCTTCGTGTCCGGGCGTGTCCAAGAAAGTAATTCTTTGTCCATTTTCTAATTGTACATTATACGCTCCGATATGCTGTGTAATTCCTCCGGATTCACCGGCAATTACGTTGGCTTTACGAATATAGTCTAAAAGTGAGGTTTTTCCATGATCCACGTGTCCCATTACGGTTACGATAGGTGCACGGGAAACTAAATCTTCCGGCAAATCTTCTATTTCTTCTTCAATGTCTAATTCTTCTTCTACATTGGTGAATAAAACTTCATAACCAAAATCATCAGCAACCAATTGAATGGTATCAGCTTCTAATCGTTGGTTCATGGTTACGAAAATTCCTAAACTCATACAAGCTGAAATAACATCAGTTACGCTAACATCCATTAAACTTGCTAATTCATTTACAGTAACAAACTCGGTTACTTGCAAGGTTTTGTCTTTTTCGCGAGCTTCCATTTCCATGGCCTCCATTTCGCGTCTTTCTTTACGTTTATCCCGTCTGTGTTTGGATGCTTTTGACTTGATATTTTTGCTGGTTAACTTTTCGAGCGTTTCTTTAATTTGTTTTGAAACTTGTTCTTCTGTAAGTTCTACTTGTTGTTTTCTTGGAGCTCGTTTATTGTCTTTTGAGTGACGTTGTTGATTAGTTTGTGAGTTGGAATTTGAATTATTATTCGGTTTAACGTCGTCTAATTTGACATCCTTACGGATTCGTTTTCGTTTTTTTCTATTTTCTTTTTCTTGCTTTTGTTTTTCTTTACGATCATCTGCAAGTTTTTTGTCTTTTTCAAATTCAGAAAGATCCAACTTTTTACCGGTAAAATTCGGGCCGTCTAATTTTTGATAAACCGTTTCGATTTTTTCCGGTTCTTCGTTTTGAGGTTCTTCTTTAACTTTTGGTTCCGGCTTAACTTCGACTTTTATTTCAGTTTTTTCTTCTTTTTTCTTTTCGGACTTTTCTTCTTTTTTTACTTTTGGTTCTTCTTTTTCTTTCTGAACCGCTTTTTTTGCTTTTTTATCTTCTTTTGGCTTTTTTAATTTATCCAAATCAATTTTTCCAACGGTTTTAATTCCTTCTAATTCTATTTTTTTAGGTGTAGTAGTAACTTCTGGTTTTGGGGTTGGTTCTTTTTCTTTAG
>JAQVDG010000004.1 GCA_028698395.1 Weeksellaceae bacterium | reverse complement strand
TATTTTTTCCGAAAACTCAAGAGCAACGTTTGCTTTTAGGTTATCGGCATCTTCTTTCGAGATTTTCCCATCTTCCAAGTCGGTATTTATTTTTTCAATCTCTTTTTCCATGAGTAATTTTTCTTTCACTACAATTTCACGAACCTGAAGAGCATACTCATCCACTTTTTCTTTTACAATCGGACTGACTTTTTCGTCTTCCTCTTTTGGGTTTAAATCAAAAGTGAGTTTTTGTGCTTGGCTATTTAGAAAAAACAAGCATAATAATCCCGATAGAAAATATTTTTTCATCATAATAGTGGGTTTTAAATTAAAATTATTTTATGTGTATAAAGTTGAAAATCAAAAGATTATTTTTCATTTAAGTCAATGTAAACCAAACCTTCTTTGGAACGGCTTTGTTGTACCGATTGATTATGTTCAATGGAATAAAGCAACATTTCGGGGTCAACAAATTTTGTTTCTTGCGTATTTTTTTCCGGAATCTCTTCTTGAAGAACAATTTCGGTTTCACTAAAAGAAAGAACTTCTGATTTTTCTTCTTTTTCAGTCTGAATAAAAGTTGAATCTTCTGATTCTAAAAGAGCTAAATCGTTATTTTTTTGAACTAATTCAGGTGATTTTTGGTTTGTTGAAATAAGTTTTTCCAAAACTGGTTTTTCTTCTGGAACGATTTTTTCTTCGATTAGAATCTCTTTCGGAGCAACAGTTTGAATTTCTTGATTTGTCGTAGCAATTGTTTCAATCAGTTGAGTGTTTTCTACTTTCTGTTTTTGTAAAGGAAACAGAAAAAAACCGAGAATTAAAGCAATCGAAGCTGCAATGAATAAAGAAATTCGGATTTTTTTACCTTTTTTCACAATCGGATTTTCTTCCTCGTCTAACATTTTTTCTAAACGATTCCAAGCATCGGGAGAAACTTTCAGTTCTCTTTTTTCTATTTGATTTTTTAAATTAGTTTCCCAACTCATTTTTTTTATTTTTTAATTCAAACAATAATAATCTCATTTTACTTTTTGCGCGCGATAATTGCATTTTGGAAGCAGATTCACTGATGTTCAGTTGATTGGAAATTTCTTTATGTGAAAAATCTTCCAATACATATAAATTGAAAACAATACGATAAGATTCCGGCAACTGATCCAAAAGCTCTTGTACATCAATTTCACTTAAATCTTCTTCATAACCCGATTCTTCCGGCCATTCCGAATCTTCCAAATAGACAAATTGCTTACTTGATTTCAAAAAATCCAAACATTCATTAACCACAATTCGTCTCATCCAACCCTCAAAACTTCCTTCTGATTTGTAAGAGGAAATATTTTTAAAAATTTTGACAAAAGCTTTTAACATACAGTCTTCCGCATGCTGCAAATCACTTATGTAGGAACGGCAAGTGCTGAGCAATTTAGCTGAAAACCGGTCAAATAACTCTTTCTGAGCAACTCGATTTTGCTTTTTTAGTTGTGGTAATAAATCTTCCACTTTTTGACGACTATGTATTGAAATTAATTTCAAAATTAAGAGGCTTCTACTTATATAGACGATTAAATTCAAAAAAAAGTAACACTCAAACAAAAATAAAAAATAGCAGAGCGACACAGAATTCAGTTTGAAGTAAAAAAAGAGTAAATATTTCTTGTTTTTCAGTAAGATGTATTATCTTTGCCACCCGTTTTGAGTCATGAAAAAATTCAAAGATTATACAATTTCCTTTGCCGGATTGAGTTTAGGAAAACATCAATTTGATTTTTTGATTACTCAATCGTTCTTTGATTTATTTGAATTTGAACAGGATTTTGAACATCCGAATGTCAATATATCTGTGATTTTGGATAAAAAAAATAATTTTTTGGAATTATTTTTTACTCTTTCAGGAGGTGTAGAAGTAAATTGTGATTTGACCAATGAAATCTACTATCAAGAACTGGAAGGAAAATCAGAAATCATCGTAAAATTTGGAGAAGAGTTAGATGACTCAGACGATGAAGTGTGGATACTTCCACATGGAGAATATACGATGAATATTTCACAGATTATTTATGAAATGGTTCTTTTGGCAGTGCCAAATAAACGGATTCATCCGGATGTAATCAGTGGAAAAAGTAATTCGGAAATGCTGAAATTATTAGAAAAATACAGTATTGACGAAGAAACTTTGAATCAATCAAATTCAGACGAATCAGAAATAGACCCACGTTGGGAAGCTTTGAAAAATTTAAATAATAATAGTAACTGAAAATAAAACATAACAAGTTATGGCACATCCTAAGAGAAGACAATCGACTACGAGAAGAGATAAACGTAGAACCCATTACAAAATCGAAGCACCTCAGATTGCTATAGATAAAACGACTGGAGAAGCACACCTTTACCATAGAGCTTATTGGTTAGACGGTAAAATGTACTATCGAGGTAAGGTTGTAATGGAAAAAGAACAAAGCGAAGAGGTAGAATAAATTCGTTTTTGAGAAAACAAAAAAAGCTGTTTCTAAATTTTAGAGGCAGCTTTTTCAATTTTTTTATACCTTTGACACTTATTGTTCTTTTTTTTCACAAAAAAACAAATTATTATGGATATTAAAGAAATACAAAATCTGATTAAGTTTGTTTCTAAATCAGACGTTGCAGAAGTAAATTTGAAATTAAAAGATTTTGAAATTAAAATCAAAAATATTACAAATCCAACTGTAACTTATGCACCACAGGCAGTAGTGCCTCAAATCGTTGCGCCTCAAGGGCCACAAGCAGTAGTGCCACCGACAACAGCTCCTTCGACGGATGCAAAACCGGTACAGGAAGAAACAGAATCAAACTATTATGTAGTAAAATCTCCGATGATTGGAACTTTTTATAGAGCATCAGCTCCCGGAAAAGACCCTTTTGTATCGGTTGGAGATACTGTTTCTCAAGGTTCAGTACTTTGTATGGTTGAAGCAATGAAGTTATTCAATGAAATTGAATCTGAAGTATCGGGTAAAATAGTGAAAATTTTGGTCGATGATTCCACGCCGATTGAATATGACCAACCTTTGTTTTTAATAGACCCGGCTTAATTTCAAAAAAACACGCAAAATGTTTAAAAAGATATTAATTGCCAATCGTGGTGAAATCGCTATGCGCGTAATTCGTACAGCGCGGGAAATGGGAATCAAAACAGTAGCGGTTTATTCTACTGCGGATCGAGATAGTCTGCATGTTCGTTTTGCCGATGAAGCGGTTTGTATCGGGCCGGCAGCCAGTTCGCAATCGTATTTGAAAATTGCAAATATTATGGCAGCGGCTGAAATTACCGATGCAGATGCGATTCATCCGGGCTATGGATTCCTTTCAGAAAATTCAAAATTTTCTAAAACTTGTCGGGATACCGGTATTAAATTTATTGGAGCAACACCCGAACAGATTGATAGAATGGGAGACAAAGCAACAGCAAAAGCAACGATGATTGAAGCTGGCGTTCCTGTTGTTCCCGGTTCTGATGGAATTTTGAAAGATTTGGATGATGCCAAGAAAACAGCTAAAAAAATAGGATTTCCGGTAATGATAAAAGCAACTGCCGGAGGTGGAGGAAAGGGAATGCGGGAGATTTTCAATGAAAAAGATTTAGAAAAACATTGGGATTCAGCAGTACAAGAGGCTTTATCAGCTTTTGGAAATGGCGGAATGTATATGGAAAAATTGATATTGGAACCCCGACATATTGAAATTCAAGTTGCAGGAGATTCAAAAGGAAAAGCTTGCCATTTGTCTGAAAGAGATTGCTCTATTCAACGTCGTCATCAGAAATTGACAGAAGAAACCCCTTCTCCTTTTATGACAAAAAAACTGAGAGAAGAAATGGGAGCTGCTGCTGTACGAGCCGCTGAATATATAGGATATGAAGGAGTAGGAACAATCGAATTCTTGGTTGATAAAGACGGGAATTTCTATTTTATGGAAATGAATACCCGAATTCAAGTAGAACATCCGATTACAGAGCAAGTTATTGATTATGATTTGGTTAGAGAGCAAATAATGATTGCTGCGGGACAGTCGATTTCAGGAAAAAATTATTTACCGAAGTTGCATTCCATTGAGTGCCGCATTAATGCAGAAGATCCTTACAACGGCTTCAGACCATCACCGGGAATTATTACTAATTTAAATATTCCGGGTGGACATGGAATCCGAGTTGATACTCATGTTTATGCAGGCTATCAGATTCCTCCGTATTATGATTCAATGATTGCAAAATTAATTACTACAGCTCAAACCAGAGAAGAAGCAATGGCAAAAATGCGCAGAGCTTTGGACGAGTTTTATATTGAAGGAATTAAAACAACAGTTCCTTTTCATCGTCAGTTAATGGATCATCCGGAGTATATAAAAGGAAATTATACTACGGCATTTATGGAATCTTTTGAGATGAATCCCGATTATGCCGGAGAAGTTTAAAAAAAGAAAAAGCAACGACAGAAATCGTTGCTTTTTTTGTGCGGGTGAAGGGAATCGAACCCCCACGCCTTGCGGCACCAGATCCTAAGTCTGGCGTGTCTACCAGTTCCACCACACCCGCTTCTGGGATTGCAAATATACACTAAAATCTTTTTCTGCAAATTTTATTATTCACTTTTTTTGACCTGATTTATTTCGCTATTTTTGTCAAAAAAAGAATCAAAATGGAAATAAGCGGTAGAATTAAAAAAATTTTCGAAGAACAAACTTTTCCCAGTGGATTTCGTAAAAAAGAAATTGTAGTAACTACTCAGGAACAGTATCCTCAGGATGTGTTAATCGAATTTTTACAAGATAAAGTCAGTTTAATTGAACCTCTTTCAGAAGGAGACGAAATCAGAATTTCAATTAATATCAGAGGGAGAGAATGGATAAATCCGGAAGGTGTTGCTAAATATTTTAACAGTATTTCAGGATGGCGGGTTGAGAAAATTGGAGCCGGAACGGAAGCTCCGGAAGAATATACAAATATCCCGCCTATTGCACCCACTATTCCTTCTCAAGATGATAGCGGAGTGGATGATTTGCCTTTTTAAGAAAAGCTAGTTAAAGCAAATCTTTTAGAAATCATATAACATTTTACCCTAAATGTAAAGAAAGTATAAAGAATACAAATTACTTGTGTTCTTTATACGAATTCTTTTTGCTTATCATGGTTAAACTAATGAATTAGAAAGTTGTAAAACTCTTTCTTTACCGAGTTCGGAAGATTGAAGCTTTTTATTCTATCTTAAAGAGATTACTTTATCTTTGTGGCAATGAAAAAATCACTTGTTTTTTTAATGCTTCTGATTATGGGCTTTTCCCAAGCTCAGGAAAAAAATAATGGAACTTCTTATTTTCTTTTGAATGTGGGATATGCCAACTTAAATGGAAATTATTTTAAGTTAGGACCGGAGTTTTATTTATTAAATTCAAAAGATTGGAATATCATCGGATTGAGTGCAACAGCCAATATGGCGTATTTTAAAGATAAATTTATACTGATTCCGGAAGTAGGTTTGGCGTATCACTTTAATTTTTTAAACACCAAAGCCAATCCTTATTCATCCTATATGCGTGCTACTTTTTATTCTGCACGAATCAATGCTTCTCTTTGGAATATTACACCTGAAATAGGAGTTAATTTATTGAGTCTTTTGGAATTTACCCTTGGCTATTCGTTTGAGTATCAAAAAAATGATTACACCAATTTAGAAGGATTAAAATTGGGTGTTTCTCTGCATTTGCCCACTCAACTTTTCTTTTAACTTTTTCGTGCTTCTTCAGGAAATACTATCTTTGTGAAGTTTTGATAAATTCTGACTTTAAAAGTAATTGTTCAGTCTGATTAAATTCTTACTTTCGTTTTATGATTTCGGCAAAAAATATTTATAAAAAATTCGGTGATTTAGAAGTACTAAAAGGCGTTTCTCTTGATGTGAGTATTGGAGAAATCGTTTCAATCGTCGGAGCTTCCGGAGCAGGGAAAACGACTTTATTACAAATTTTAAGCAGTTTGGAGAAAAGCACCGACCCCAAAGAAAATTATACTGAAATTTTTATAAAAAAGGAAGATATAACCAAAATGTCGGATGTGAAATTATCAAAATTCAGAAATGAAAATATTGGTTTCATTTTTCAATTTCATCAACTGTTACCGGAATTTACTGCATTTGAAAATGTTTGTATTCCCGGCTATATCAGCACTACAAAAAAGAGTAAAATTCACACCAAAGCCAAAGAATTATTGGATTTTTTAGGATTAAAAAATCGTTTGGAACACAAACCCTCACAACTTTCAGGTGGAGAACAGCAACGTGTAGCTGTAGCAAGAGCTTTAATCAATCAACCGGGAGTTATTTTTGCGGATGAACCTTCCGGAAATTTGGATTCAAAAAATGCAGAAGAATTGCACCAACTTTTTTTCAGACTTCGAGAAGAATTTGGACAAACTTTTATCATTGTTACTCATAATGAGGAACTTGCTGATATGGCAGACCGAAAGTTAGTTATGGCAGACGGACGTTTTGAAATGTAAATTCAAAATGACACAGCACGAACTCAAAGAATTTTTAGACGAAAAAGTACAATTGTACAATCAACCAACTTTTATTGAAAGCGATCCGATTCAGATTCCGCATCGTTTTACACAAAAGGAAGACCGCGAAATAGCCGGATTTCTCGCTGCTACCATGGCGTGGGGCAATCGGAAAATGATTATTAAAAAAGTAGATGATTTACTTCAACGAATGGGGAATTCTCCTTTTGATTTTATCATGAATTATTCGGAAAATGAATTTGATAAAATCGAAGGCTTTAAGCACAGAACGATTAATTCTTTGGATATGGATTTTTATTTTCGGTCATTGAAAAATATTTATACACATTACCAAGGTTTGGAAAATTGTTTTCCGTTTCATCCGACCGATAAAAACACAATGAATGCTATTCTTTATTTTCGTGAAAAATTTTTGGAAGTTTCTCATTTGCCTCGTTCTGAAAAACATTTATCCAATCCGGCAAAAAATTCAGCTGCCAAGCGTCTGAATATGATGCTTCGTTGGTTTGTACGAAACGATAATCAAGGAGTGGATTTAGGAATCTGGACAAAAATTTCACCTTCTCAATTGGTTTGTCCTCTCGATGTTCATTCCGGAAATGTAGCACGGAAATTAGGCATTCTGCAACGTAAACAAAATGATTGGAAAGCCGTTTTGGAATTGAATGAACAGCTACGAAAATTCGACTCGGAAGATCCGGTGAAATATGATTTTGCTCTTTTTGGTTTAGGTGTTTTTGAAGGATTTTCAAAATTATAAAACGAGATTGCCAATTTGGATTTTGTAAATCAATCCAAAAAATCCTTGCCCGATTCAGACAAGGATTTTTGCTTGTTGTTTAAAAATTAAGTATCATTTTAAGACTAAAATTTCGTCCCATATTAAAAACGCCTAATCGGTTGGTTGCCGGATTTTCACCGGCATATTTTAGTCGGCTCAAATGACTTTGATAAGCAATATTTGCCAGATTATTTCCGCTTAAATGAAGACTGATGAAATCTTTTTTATTGAAAAAAGAAAAATCAGTTCCTATACCGACACTCAAAAGCGTGTAAGCTGGTGTTTTACTTTCGGTTTCGTAGGCACTGTAAATAGTGTTTTGTGCAAAATAATGATCTACTCCGAATTTGAAATAAAAATTGGAAATGTTTTTTCCTATAGTTTTAAACTCTGCTTTTATTCCGCCTTTATAGTGAGCTGCCGGGATAAACGGAAGATAACGGGTGCTGTCGGATTGATTATTTTGAGTTGCTCGAACGTAGGAAAATGAATTTTCTATGTGCAACCAATCCAAAGGATGCGGATGAATATCAATGTAAATTTCACCTCCGCTCAAAGTTGCATTTCCGGATGTATATTGGAATCCCGGAGCCGGATCGGATAAATCGGGAATAATATCGTTTCCGTTTGTATCTTTTAATTTTTCAAGAAAAGAATAATGTCGAATGAAATTCACAAAAGGACTTATTTCCAAGCTAATATGGTCGGAATCTAAAAAGTAAGCCAAATCAATTTGTCGGCTGATTTCCGGTTTTAAATCCGGATTTCCGATTTCATAGCGGAAAGTTCCTTCGTGTTTTCCATTGGAAGCGAGTTCTGCAATATTAGGCGCACGAAATCCTTGTGAAAAATTCAGTTTTAAAGTAGAATTTTGATTCAATTGATAGGATAAACCGATACTTCCCGAAAAACTACTGTAGTTTTTATTGAAATGTTCAAATTTTATTTCCGAATCCTCATCAGGATGAGAAACAACTTCTTCCTCTTCATTCAAATAAAGTTGTTTTGTGTTCATATTTCGATTATCAAAACGGAAACCACCTGCTAAGGTGAGTTTATTGAATGTTTTTTGTGTAAAAACAAAAGCTCCGATGTCAAATAAATTATAATCCGGAATTAAAAATTCAACTCCTTTGTTTGAGTTTTTTTGTTGCATTCCACTAATTCCTGTTGAAATTTCCCAACCGTTGAGTTTTGCGAAATTGTACCGGATATTGTAATTAAACGTATTTAAAGAAAGAGAAAGCCCTTCTTCATCTGGATTTTCTGCTTCTTCGTATTCTTTTCGTAGATTGTTTTGAAATCCGAAATCAACAGTAAGACTTCCTTTGTTTAATAAAAAATAATTGTTGGAAGCTATGCTGAAATGATGAATCCGCTGATAGGGAATCCCGATTTTATAAGCATTTAAATCACTTGAAGTTACCGGAATTTCTTCACCTTCTTGATTTTCAAATATAAAATTTCCGAATTCATCCCTTTCGCCTTCTACGATTCCCAATTTGGAATTATAAGAACTCACGGTTAAAAAAGAATGTCCCCAATTTTTGTTGATACCCAAACTCAAGCTTCCGTTTAATTCTTGGAATCCGGAATTATAAACTTTACCGTCGTATTTATTTTCATAATTTCCGGCAATTTTATTTGAAATTTGTGCTGTCCATTGAAAGCCGTTTCGGTTTCCGGAATTAAAAATAGATGTTCCAATTAAATTAGCATTACTCTGATAATTAGTAAATAATCGGGTTTTTATTTCACCTTCCAAAAGTGGTTTGTGTGGAAGAAAATTTAAAACACCGGCAATTCCATCTGAACCGTACATTAAACTGCCCGGACCTTTGATAATTTCTATCCGATCGACGGAATATTCGTCAATTTCAATTCCATGTTCATCGCCCCATTGTTGACCTTCTTGTTTTATTCCGTTATTGAGTGTAATGACACGATTGTAACCTAATCCTCGAATTACCGGTTTGGAAATAGCCGGACCGGTACTAATTTGATTGATTCCCGGTACGGAACTCAAAGCGTCAATCAGATTGACGGCAGTAGTCCGGTTTAAAGAGTTGCGGTTTAAAGTTTTGATAATAACCGGATTTCGCTTTAGTTCGGTGGAGCGGGTAACGCCTGTAATAACTACATTATCGAGTTCGGTTATGGATTCTTCTAAAACAAAATCAAGAACGGTATTTTCGGTTAATTCAATTCGTTGGATGACTGATTTATAACCCGGCATTTTGATTTCTAAAAGATAAGAACCTTTTTTCAGATTATTTATTTTGTAATTCCCGTTTTCGTCGGAAACAGAAGTTATTTTCAAATCGGGAAGATAAACCAAAACACCGGATAGAGTTTCATCGGTTAAATCATCTTTTATTTGTCCCGAAAGTGTGTTTTGTGCAAAAGATATGGCAGTTGTCAACAAGAGAACAACCGCTGTAAATGGTTTTATTATTTTCATTATTTAATTCTTTAAATTATTGATTTTGATTAAAATAACAAAGCAAAAAGCAGAATTGTTTTAATCGGAAAGTGTAAATTCGGATTGATTTACAGAAAAATAAAATTAAATAAACGGAGGCCCTTTGTTGTAGTTTGTAGTGGGTTCAACAGAATGAAGGCTTTTATACCAAGGAAAATAGTTGGTTGGCTGTTTGGTTATTGTAAGCTTGAATTCTGTTGAAAAAACAAGTTGAGGTGTAGGAGTATGGTGATCGCAAAACTTACATTCTTCCTGAACTTTGCTCAGGTGTTCTTTGTGTTCGTCCGGAACACCATAATAAATTGCTTTTTCACAAGAATCTGCTTCTAAAAAAGCAATAATTTCATGTTCATGATAGTGAATAAGAAGGTTGGGTAAGATGCTGAGCAAGTAAAACAAGAGCATTACCACAGTGGGAAAGTGTATTTTTCTTTTCTTATTCAATGTTTTTGAATGAAAGTAAGTGCAAAATTAAGAAAATAAAATCGCCTCGATTTTATCAAGCACTATTTCTTCTGAAATATTCTTAAAATAATCGAATCCTTCTAAGTGTTTAGGTTCTTTTCCAAAAACAGAAGTAGGACGAATAGTTAAACTTTCATCTTGAATTACATTTTCCATGGATTGTCCATAGCCTAAAAAACCCATAAAAGGATGAGTGGTTCCCCAAATAGAAATAACAGGAGTTCCTACTAAAGAAGCTAAATGCATATTAGCAGAATCCATAGAAATCATCACTTTTAGTTTTTTAATAAGTTGTAATTCGGCTTGTAAATCCAATTTTCCTACAACAGACTCTAAATTGGAATGAAGTTTTTCCCATTTTTCTAATTCTTCTTTTTCTTTGGTTCCTCCACCAAACAAATAAACTTTTATTCCTTTTTCGGCTAATTTCAAAGCGATGGATTTCATTTTCTCTATCGGAAACATTTTTCCCGGATGCAAAGCAAAAGGAGCAATTCCCACTGCGTTTTCGAGTGGAATTTCTTTTGAAGTCAATTGATGACTTAAATTTAATTCAAAACCTAAATCCCTAAAAACATCTGCATAACGCTCTGTCATAGGTTTCAAAGGTTTTTTGATTTTATTTTTTTGTTGGATTAAATTTTTCCGTTCCTTTCTCGCTTTATCCAAAACAGCAGTAGGGAATTTCGATAAAAAAAAGCATAAAATTTTAGTACGAAGTACATTATGCAAATCAGCAACAGCGAAAATGCTTTCTTTTTTTAAATCTTTTGCCAATCGGAATAAGCCCGGAATTCCTTTGTGTTTTCCGTCTAAATCTGCCGGAAAAAACCGAAAATTAGGTAAGGAATCAAAAAGAGGTTGGAATTTCTCACGGGAAACATAGAGAATTTCCACTTCTGGATTTTGAATTAAAAATTCGCGAATCACAGGAACGGTCATGGCAACATCACCAAAAGCACTAAATCGGAAAATCACAACCGTTTTTTTTTTGGTATTTTTTGTCATTGATTTTTCCATATTAAAAAAATAGCATTCCGGTTGTTTTTATTTTAGAAATTATGAAGCATTTAATTTTGATTGAAAAGCGATGGCGTAAAATTTAAATTGTTTAATCATCGCTAAAAGTCCGTTGGCTCGAGTGGGCGATAGAAACTCTTGTAAACCGATTTTGTGAATGAAATCCGTTTGAGATTCTAAAATTGCATAAGGCGACTGCCCATTGTACATACGAACTAATAAAGCAGCTAAACCTTTAGGCAAAATAGCATCGCTGTCGGCATCAAAAAGTAATTTTCCATTTTCCATTTTTGCATCTAACCAAACCGTAGATTGACAGCCTTTTATGATTTTGTCATCTCGTTTCTTTTCTTCAGGAATTGCCTTTAAGTTTTTTCCCAGTTCAATTAAATATTCGTAGCGTTGTTCCCAATCGTCAAAAAAGGAAAACTCTTCGATAATTTCGTTTTGAATTTCTTGAATTGTCATAGTGCAAAGATAGAGATTTGAGAGCGAAAGAATTTAAGAATACAGATATTTTTGTGTATATTTGGTGTCTAACAACAACCTAAATACAGTTAAATATGAAAGTACTTTCTTTGGATGAGAACCATCCTTTGTTGAATCAAAGTTTGCGGGAGGCGGGATTTGAGGTGGATGAAGATACGACTTCTCCAAAACGGGAAATTTTATTGAAAATACAAGAGTACGATGGAGTAATTCTTCGCAGTCGTTTGGCGATTAATAAAGAATTTATGTCGTTTGGCAGTCGTCTTAAATTCATTGGTCGGGTAGGAGCCGGTTTGGAAAATATTGATGAAAAATTTGCCGAAAAGCGAAATATAAGCATTTTTAATGCGCCGGAAGGAAATCGAGATTCCGTTGGAGAACACGCTTTGGGAATGTTATTGATGTTGTTGCATCGGTTGAAAATCGGAGACAGTGAAATGCGGAAAGGAATATGGAGGAGAGAAGAAAACCGGGGCGATGAACTTATGGGGAAAACCGTTGGAATTATGGGATACGGAAATATGGGAAAAGCTTTTGCGCAACGTTTGAAAGGATTTGGAGTGGAAGTAATTTGCTATGATATAAAAGAAAATGTAGGCGATGAAAATGCTCGTCAGGTTTCTTTGGAAGAATTAGTTGAAAAAACCGATGTTTTTAGCCTGCATACTCCTCAAACGCCGGAAACTTTAGGCATAATTAATACAGAATTTATTCAGTCGTTTAAAAAACCATTTTATTTTATTAATACAGCACGTGGTAAGTCGGTGATTACAAAAGATTTGGTGAAAGCTTTGCAAGAAAAAAAAGTGAAAGGAGCTTGCTTGGATGTGCATGAATATGAAAAAAAATCGTTTGAAAATTTGAGTTTTGAAGAATTACCCGAAGATTTTCAGTATTTGTTAGAAGCGGAAAATGTGATTTTAGAACCCCACATTGCCGGATGGACACATCAAAGTAAAGAAAAATTAGCTCGTGTAATAGTGAATAAAATTGTGGAATGGAAAAAATTTCATAAACTTGCACCATAAAATAAAATGGGGATGTAGCTCAGTTGGCTAGAGCGTTAGACTGGCAGTCTAAAGGTCGTGGGTTCGAGCCCCATCTTCTCCACAAAAGCGCAAGTTTGGATTTGCGCTTTTTTTGTTTTAAAATTTATGGAATCATTTTTTGTGTACATATTGTATTCCGAGAAGTTGAATAAATATTATATCGGACAAACTCCTGATTTAGAAGAGCGTCTTCGAAAGCATCGTTTTTCAACGGATTACTTTAATTGAGTACTGACTATCCATATTAGGAAGATTCCTTAGATAAACACAGGATAGACAGTGATTTTAAGTATAAAAAATCCGAATTGTAAAAGTCTTATTTCTTTAGGATAATTCTTTCAGATGCTGTTTCTCCATTTTTGAAATTTACTCTCAAAATATAAATTCCGGAAGGCAGATGTGATAAATTTACTCTTAATTGCCCTTCGTCGGAAGTGAAATATGGATAATACGCTATTCCGTCCATATTGTACAATATCAACGAGCTCAATTGACTGTTGTTTAATTTTATATTTAAAAAGCCTGTAGTTGGATTGGGATAAACCGTTAATTCCTCTATTTGATTAGAATTTTTAACATTTAAAAACGGTATGCCAGTGTAACTTCTGTATATCGCTCCATAAAAACCAGCTGTAAATATATATTCATTTACAAGAACCAACGACCGCGCACGAGTGTTGGTAACATAACCCCAAGTAGTACCGCCATTAGCTGTTTTGTATATGGTTCCTTCATTGTTTAAAACATATCCGGTTTCTGAGTTGTAGAATCGTACAATATTGTAATCACCATAAGTAATTGAAACGGGGTTCCAAGTCACACCGCCATTAGTTGTTTTATAAGAAACCGAGTTATTGCCAACAAAAAGACCGTTATTTTCATCCCAAAAATCAAATGAATTAATATTTTCATTCTGTTCCAAATCCAAAATTGAGTTCCATGTATTCCCTCCATCAGTTGACTTGTACATTTTTCCGTAATTAATTCCGTTTCGACAAGCATATCCAATCATTTCATTGACAAATTTGATTTCTTTATAGGATTCATTAGATACTTGAGTCCATGTAGTACCTCCATTGGTGGTTTTCATTGTTTTTTTCTGATTGAAACCACCTGAGATAAAACCAATATTCTCATTTATAAAATGAATGGCAATAATACCTTCGTGAATTATTCTGTTTCCATTATTTAAAGCTGTCCAATTCAATCCGCCGTTGGTTGTTTTGTAAACATGCCCGCCATAAGTTCCTCCCGTGGTCATATACCCCAAGTTTTCATTTACGAAAGTGAATAAGTTAGCAGTTACAGATGTACCCGGTTGTAAAGTTGCTGCTAATTCCCAATTGTTTCCAAAATCGGTGGACTTGTAAAAGTTGTTTCCTGAAAGTATATAGCCTGTATTATTTATAACCTGTATTTGCTTTATATCATTATAAAGAAAAGAATAATGTGACCAAGTGTTTCCGCCATTTGTGGTCTTAATTATTCTTCCCCTGAGCCCGACTGCAAAACCATTGTTGTTGTCATGAAAATAAATACCGTACATATCTGTTTGCCCGTAGTAAGCATCTTGGAAAAATATTTTATTCCAAGTTGCTCCGCCATTTATTGTTTTATAGGTTGCACCGTATTCCCCGGTGGCAAATCCTCGGTTTTCATTCAAAAAATGAAAATCAAATATGGCTTCTGTTGCATCTGTAATTTGAAACCATGTTTCTCCGCCATCAGTAGTTTTCATTATTTTAGAAAACTCTCTTGAGGCGTATCCTACATTTTCATTTACGAAATGCACAGTATAATAATTTGATGGATAGGTGCTTACCGATTCTGTAATGTACCAACTTAAACCACCGTCAACGGTTTTTAGTATGGTGCCATGTGTACAAACTGCATGACCGGTCATTGAGCTTGTAAAAAAGGTTTTAACTACTGTAATACCTGGAGGAAATAAATGAAGTTCCCAAGTCAAACCACCATCTTCTGTTCTAATTATTCTTTTTGCTCCTGAGATAATGATGGTATCTTCATTAATTATATTGACTGTATTTAATTCAAAATCGTACTCGGTAGAAATTTGTTCCCAACTTTCTCCTGAATTTATTGTTTTCCAAATAACGCCCTGTTTCCCAACAATAAACCCTAATTCTCCAAAAAACTTAATGTCTTTGCTTCCGGTCATATTCTGTTTTATCTCCCAATTTTCTCCGGCATCAGTGGTTTCAAGCAATTCATAATCTGTTATAATATAACCTCTGTCTGCAGATGAAAAAGCAATACCTCTACCGGGATTTGGTGTCGGTTTTGGATTAAGAAGTTCCCATTGAGTTTGAGAAAATACCCAACCCGATAAAACTGCAAATAATAAAATAAAGAATAATTTAGTTCTCATATAGGGGAAAAATTTAATTTAATTTTGAATTTATTAATTACGAATGTAATGTTTCAATGTTATTGCTTTTGCGCTGCAAACATAGCGTATTTTAGAGTATCTGCTCATAATCTGCAACCTATTTTAACAAAATTATTAAAGTGTTGAAAAACATTATCTTTCGATGTTTACGGTTTTTTTAATACCTAAATTTTAGGGAATTATATTTTATTTAGTTTATGAATTTTTGGTAAAAATTTATTTCATTATTCCTATTAGAATAATCCATCATTGGTGTTAAATTTTGAAAATCAGCCCGATGTAAATCCTAAAAAGGACATTTCACTCTCTTTTTCTAAAAAGCTGATACGAATCATCTTACATAATTATTTAGAATTATTCTTAATTGTAGATTTGCAATAAATTTAGTTTTATGCGCATCAGTCTTTTTTCATTTAAAATAGGTTTTATAGCTTTTATGATTGTTTTGCTTCTTATGCCGATTGGTCATGTAGTAATGATTTTAAACGAGATTTTGTTGGAAGAACATAAATTTACAGGAGCATTTCTCATAGGACTATTAGGATTAATGTTTTTAGTAATCGGAATAATTCAAAACCAACACCGAATTACGGCAACCGTATTGGGTTTGGTGAGTGGTGTATTGGTTTGGACAGGATGGATTGAGTTTTCATTTGTTTGGATAGCCGAAAAATTAAAAATAGCTCCACTTATAGAAGAGGGAGTTATTGTAACCAAACCTGAATATTTAGTCATGATGTCTTCATTGGGATTATTGATGACTTTCTTGGTTTTTTATCTGTTTTTAAAAACAAATTGCACTTATTTCAGCTGGTTTCAAAAACATTTAGGACTAAAAAAATATATCAATACAAAAGGCGGAGTACAAAGGCCTTTGGCTTTGATAACTTTTATAGAATCCATTATGTTGATGTGGATGTTTTATTTAGTTTTATTGTTGGTTTATGATAAAGAAATCAGCCAATACAGCCATATTGCTACTTCAGTTGTTGCTATAGGTTCTTTGATTTGGTCTTTGTATTTGATTTTTAAATTGTTGCGAATAACCAAATTGGATTATGCCATTCGGTATGCTATTCCTACAGTTATTATTTTCTGGAATGTAGTGGAGATTTTGGGACGATGGGACTTTTTAAAAGAAGTATGGGTGTTTCCGGTAGAACATACAATTGAAAATATACTTATTGTCCTGACTTTGGTTGGTGTCGCGCTTTATTATCGTTATATGCGGAAGAAAAAGGGAAGTTTTTACAGACAAAAGGATAACTAAATAAAATTCTTAATTATTCTCTATTTCTTTATCATTTTTAATTTTCACATGGTAAATAGCCGCATTCAGCTCAAAGCCAATCATAATCAACAAAACATTGATGTAAACAAAAACCATCATAACCATTACCAATCCGACGGAACCGTACAATACATCGTAATAGTTTAATTGTGTAACATAATATTGAAATCCAATTAAAGTGCTGAAAAACAGAAATGTAGCCATTAAAGCACCCGGGAAAACATTCCGAAATTTTTGTTTTAAATTGGTTCCGTAATAGTAAAGCATGACCAAAGAAGTAAAATAAAAGAGTGAAGCTGCTACAAAATTTAAAACTTTTGTCATCGTGCTTACTTCTACCAAAACCTCATATTCTTCAATGTATTGCCAAATGAAATTGGTATAATACACCAAAATTAATTGAGCGATGATAAAAGCAACAAAAAATAGAGTTAAAATAATGGAAATCAGTCGGTTATTTATTCCTTTTCTTTGTTTGGCATAACCGTGATAAGAAGCATTAAATCCGTTAATCATCACAGTAATTCCATTGGAAGACAATAAAATCGTTAGTAAAATGAAAATCCATCCGGGATTTCTGCCGGTTTTTCCTGTGGCAGTTTGTGAAATATAATCTACAACTTCCGTTGTAATTCGTTCCGGCAAAATACGGGGAATAAATTCAGAAAAAAGAATCGTTTTTATTTCCTGATAAAGTGGCGCATAAGGCAAAATACTGAATAAAAACAGTAAGAATGGAAACAAACTAAAGAAGAAAGCCCAAGCTACCGCTCCTACTCTTAAACCAAAAGTTCGATTGGAAATTCCTTTCATCAAAACACCGATTAAAGTATGCAAAGAAACTTGGTTCAAAGACGAAAATTGAATTCGTTTGCTCCAACGGACAATAAAATTGTCTTTTGATTTAGTTTTTATCTTTGCTCGTTTCGCCATATTTTTGCGCTTGAATTTTATACAATCCGAATGACCATCACCTTACTTTGTATAGGGAAAACCGATGAAAAACCAATGGAAGAGCTGATTTTGAAGTACGAAAAAAGACTGCCTCAACATTGGAATTATCAACGAATTGAAATTCCAGACCTCAAAAATCGGAAAAACCTGTCAGAATCACAACAAAAAGAAAAAGAAGCTGATTTATTACAGAACAAAATCAACTCCGGAGATTATGTTATTCTACTCGACGAAAAGGGAAAACAACTCAATTCCGTTCGATTTGCACAGGATTTACAGGAATTAATGAATCAATCTCACAAACAAATTATTTTTGTCGTAGGCGGCCCTTATGGTTTTTCTGAAGAAATCTACCAAAGAGCCAACAGAAAAATTTCTCTTTCCGAAATGACATTTACTCATCAAATGGTTCGATTGTTTTTAATCGAACAGCTTTATCGGGCTTTTAGTATCTTGCAAGGCAAACCCTATCATCATGAATGATTCTGAAAAATTCACAAAACCGTTTAAAATAAGCATTCCAAAATCTTTGATTGTGGCTTTGATTACCGTCATTTGTCTTCAATTTTCGAGTGCGATTCTTAATCTTCCTTCACAATATTTTAAAGAATTATTTCATTTGACACTTCCTGTTTCTTTCCTTTTAGGAGGCGGAATAGCAATTTATATTTTGTTGAATTATGTAGAAACAACTTGGAAAGATATTTTGGAAAGTCTTTGGAAACCAAGCAGTTTAGCGATTTTGTTTTTGAGTATTTTACTTTATCTGTTTTTGTTGCCTTTTGTAGAATTTGTGAGCTCAATGGTGCCCACTCAAGGAATTCCTTTTTTAGAAGAATTTTATAAAAAACTTTTGGAAAGTTTTGAAATAATGTTGGATTACAAAATAGCCGGATTCATCACGGTTTGTATTTTGGCACCTATTTTAGAAGAAATTATTTTTCGGGGAATTTTACTTCGCGGATTATTACAAAATGGAACTTCTCCGGTTTTCGCCATTTTTTTAAGTTCTGTATTATTTGGATTGGCACATTTAAATCCTTGGCAATTCTTTGGCGCAGGTATGTTGGGTGCGGTTTTCGGTTTTATTTATTACCGGACAAAATCACTTTGGATTTGTATATTTCTTCATGCGCTCAACAATATGATTTCGTTTATTTTTATGCTATATTACGGAACTATGGACGAAACCGTCAGCAATACAAACAATTCGACTTTTATGATTATTCTATTTGTCGGTGCAATTTTTGTTGGATGGACACTTAAAAAATTAACTCAAAATAAAGAAAAATGGACGTAATATTCGCTTCGCACAATGAGAATAAAGTCAGTGAAATTCGGGCAATTTTACCGGAAAAAATCAATTTATTATCCTTAAATGACATCGGTTTTTTAGATGAAATTGAAGAAAATGGTACTACATTGGAAGAGAATTCTAAAATAAAAGCAGAAACACTATATAAATTAACCGGAAAAAATGTTTTTGCCGACGATACCGGATTGTTTGTTGAAAGTTTGAACGGTGCTCCGGGTGTGCATTCTGCACGTTATGCCGGAACCGGAAATTCTAAAGATAATCGTGAAAAATTATTGAAAGAATTAAAAAATTCAACCCATAGAAAAGCATATTTTAAAACAACAATTTGTTTGTTTTGGAAGGATGAAATTTATTTTTTTAATGGAGAAATTCATGGAGAAATTATTCCGGAAGAAAGAGGAGAAAAAGGTTTTGGATATGATTCGATTTTTGTTCCCGATTCGTATAATCAAACATTTGCAGAAATGAATCTGAATGAAAAAAACAAAATTAGTCATCGGGCAAAAGCCGTTGAAAAACTGATAAATTTCTTTCGATAAAAAAGAAAACACAGGAAATTCTGTTTAAACTTATTCATTCTGTATATTTACACTTGAAAAATAATTGAAAATGAGCTTTAAATTGACCATATTGGGTTTTAATTCCGCCGTTCCAAAACGAAAAGTTGCTCCTACAGCTCAGTTGTTGGAAATAGAAAGTACAATGTTTCTCATTGATTGTGGAGAAGGAACTCAGGTTCAATTGCGAAAAGCCAAAGCGAAGTTTTCAAAAATTAATCATATTTTCATCTCTCATTTGCATGGTGACCATGTTTTTGGACTAATCGGACTCATCAGTTCTTTTCAATTACTGGGCAGAGAAACGACATTGCATATTTTTGGTCCGGAAGGAATCAAGGATTTTATTATGAATCAGTTGAAACACACCGAATCACGTTGTACTTTTCCTTTGATTTTTCATGAATTGAATCAATTTTCTTCTGAATTGATTTATGAAGATAATAAAGTGGAAGTTTACACAATTCCGCTCGATCACCGGATTTATACCAATGGTTATTTGTTTCGGGAAAAAATTAAACCAAGAAAACTTAATGTGGCGGCTATTCAACATTATCCTGAAATTGAAATTTGTGATTACGAAAATTTAAAAAGAGGAAGAGATTTTCGACTTTCAAATGGTGAAATTATTCCAAATGCCGAACTGACTTTCGCTCCGCCTCAAACATTGAGTTATGCTTTTTGTTCGGATACACGTTACAAACCCGATATAGTGCCGATTATTAAAAATGTGGATTTGCTGTACCACGAATCTACTTTTTTGAGTGACTTACAAGAAATGGCAGATAAAACCGCACATTCCACAGCGAAAGAAGCGGCAATAATTGCGAAAGACGCTGAAGTCGGACAATTGATTTTAGGCCATTTTTCAAATCGTTACGATGATCTTTCTCTCTTTTTGGATGAGGCTCGTTTGGTTTTTGAAAATACAATTTTACCTGAACAATTGGGGGTTTATGAAATTTGCAATGAAATAAAAGAAACTCATTAACAAAAAAATATGAACTTTAAACTATCTGAAATTTTTGGTAAAGCACAGCGAGCTCTAACCAAATACCCGTTGACACTTTTGTTGTCTTTGATTATGACGGTTACCGCCATTTTTTTGGTGGAAAGTAATTACAAAAATGTAGATGAAAATTACATCGCAACTAAAATTTTGATGGTTGCTGCGTTGGGAATTTCTCTTTCTTTTGCTTTACGAATGTTATCGCAACGAAATCCGAAATATTCTTTTTTAGAATTCTTACTTCTTCCTTTTTTGGTTGGTTATTATTTTTTGTTTCCGGCAAACGAAGACGATTTTAATGAAAAATTTGCATTTTTG
>JAQVDG010000218.1 GCA_028698395.1 Weeksellaceae bacterium | reverse complement strand
AAAAAAAAATAAAATGACAAACCCATTTTTAACTAAATTCTCGACTCCATTTGAGAGTATTCCTTTTTCATCAATCAAAAACGAACATTTTGAACCGGCGTTTGAAGCCGCCTTACAAGAAGCAAGACAAGAAATAGAAGCGATTTGTAACTATTCTGAAGAACCAGATTTTAAAAATACTTTAGAAGCATTGGAAATAAGTGGAGAAAAATTGGCTGTAATTTCTTCTTGTTTTTTCAATTTATTACATGCCGAAACTAATGAGATTTTACAAGAAACCGCCCAAATTATTTCACCAAAATTATCCGAATTTTCAAATGATATTCGATTGAATCCGAATTTATTTCAACGAATTAAATCAGTTTATGAAAAAAGAGAAAAGCTAAACTTAAATTCAGAACAACTTCGACTTTTGGACAAAAATTATCGGAATTTCTCAAGAAACGGAGCTAATCTTCCGGATGATAAAAAAGAAAAACTTAGAGAAATAGATAAAAAACTTTCCAAATTGAAACTCGATTTTGGTGATAATGTTTTAGCAGAAACCAATGCGTATGAACTTCATTTACTCGATGAAAAAGATTTGAACGGTTTACCTGATTTTGTAATCGAACAAGCGAAAAGCGAAGCCGAATCTCAAAAAAAAGAAGGTTGGATTTTCACTTTGCATGCACCCAGTTATATTCCGTTTATGACCTATGCCGATAATCGGGAATTACGAAAAAAAATGAGTTTAGCTTACGGTAAGCGAGCTTTTCAAAACAATAAAAATAATAATGAGGAAATTGTAAAAAAAATTGCTCAACTTCGTTTGGAACGAGCTAATTTATTGGGATATACCACTCATTCTGATTTTGTTTTGGAAGAACGAATGGCAAATTCACCTCAAATTGTAAAGAATTTTTTACAAGAATTATTGAATAAATCTTTGGAATTTGGACAAAAAGATGTACAAGAACTCAAAGAATTTGCTTGGAAAACCGATAAAATTGAAGAATTACAAAAATGGGATCATGCTTATTATGCCGAAAAATTAAAAAAACAAAAATTTAATTTTTCAGAAGAAGAATTGAAACCTTATTTTTCATTAGAAAAAGTGGTTGAAGGAATTTTTAAAACTGCCGGAAAATTATATGGAATTTCATTTGAAAAACGTACCGATATTGATAAATACCATAAGGATGTTCAGGTGTATGAAGTTTTGAATGAAAATAAAGAGCATTTAGCACTATTTTACGCAGACTTTTTTCCGAGAAAAGGAAAAAAAGCAGGGGCTTGGATGACTGAATTCAGAGGACAGTCCAATGTGGACGGAATTAATAAAAGACCGCATATTTCCATCGTTTGTAATTTCACCAAACCCGGTAAAGACAAACCTTCTCTTTTGACTTTTAACGAAGTAACCACTTTGTTCCACGAGTTTGGTCATGCACTGCACGGAATCTTGGCAAATACTACTTATGAAAGTCTTTCCGGCACTAATGTCTATTATGATTTTGTGGAACTTCCCTCTCAATTCATGGAAAATTTCTGTTATGAGAGTGAAGTTTTGGAATTGTTTGCCCATCACTATCAGACCGGAGAAGTCATTCCGCAACAATTGATTGAGAAAGTTAGAAAGGCGGCAAATTATATGGAAGGCTATCAAACAGTCAGACAATTGAGCTTTGGTTTGCTTGATATGGCTTGGCATGGCGAAGAAAATTTAGAAACCAATTCAGTTTCGGAATATGAACAAAAAGTCTTTGATAAAACAGATTTGTATCCTTCTGTAAAAGAAAATAATATGAGTGTTTCTTTTTCACATATTTTTAATGGTGGCTATTCTTCGGGTTATTATTCCTATAAATGGTCAGAAGTTTTGGATGCGGATGCGTTTGCTTATTTTAAGGAATGTGGAATATTTAATCATGAAGTAGCTCAAAAATTCAAAAAACTCTTAGAAAGTGGTGGTAGTGTTGATCCGATGGAATTATACATCGGATTCAGAGGTCGAAAACCAGACAATTCAGCTTTGATGAAAAGAGCAGGATTTATAGAAAGTGAAGCAAATCTTTTATAATTTAAAGGATAGAAGTAACTTTGCCATCCGAAAATAAAAACAAAATGGCAGACAGTGGATTATTGGAGAAACTAAGAGGAATTAAACAACGTTACGATGAGGTAGCGGATTTAATCATTCAACCGGATATTATTTCGGATCAATCTCGCTATGCCAAATTAACAAAAGAATATTCAGATTTAAAAGAAATTGTTCAAAAACAAGAAGAATACGAAGCTTTATTGAACATAATTTCAGAAGCAGATGCTATAATAGCAGATGGCGGTGATATTGAAATGCTTGAATTAGCAAAAATTGAGAAAGATGAAGCCATTCATAAAATTCCTGAAATAGAAGAAGAAGTAAAATTTCTATTGATTCCCAAAGATCCGGAAGATGAAAAGAACGTAGTAGTGGAATTACGTGCCGGAACCGGAGGAGATGAAGCAGCTATTTTTGTGGAAGATATATATCGTATGTATAATATGTATTTCAAAAACAGAGGTTGGACGTATGAAGTTTTAAATTCAACTGAAGGTTCTGTAAAAGGATATAAAGAATTAATTTTACAAGTTCAGGGAAGTTCAGTTTTTGGAACGATGAAATACGAAAGTGGCGTACACCGAGTGCAACGAGTTCCAGAAACCGAATCACAAGGACGAGTACATACTTCGGCCATTACAGTAGCTGTTTTGCCGGAAGCTGAAGAGGTGGATGTGGAAATTAATCCGGCAGATTTGGAATACCAAACAGCTCGTTCAAGTGGAGCAGGAGGACAGAATGTGAATAAAGTTGAGACTAAAGTTCAGTTGACACACAAACCTTCGGGAATTGTGATTGTTTGTCAAGAAGCCCGGTCTCAACACGCAAATCGTGAACGTGCATTGCAATTGTTGCGTACCAAACTTTATGAAATCGAATTCGAGAAAAAACACGCAGAACGTTCTGCTCAACGTAAATCTTTGGTTTCAACCGGTGACCGTTCTGCTAAAATCAGAACGTATAATTATCCGCAAGGACGTGTAACCGATCACCGGATTAATAAATCGATTTATAATTTGGATAATTTCATGAACGGTGATATTCAGGAGATGATTGATGCTTTAAAATTAGCTGAAAATGCAGAAAAATTACAAGGTTCGGATGATTTATAAAATCATTCAACTAAAAAATATAATTAAAAACAAAATAAAATGAGCTTAGAAGGAAAAATAATGGAACAAATGAAAGAAGCAATGAAAGCTAAAAATCAAATTGCTTTGGAAGCATTACGTGCTGTGAAATCGGAATTGTTGTTATTGAAGACTTCCGGGAGCTCGGTGGAAATTTCGGATACACAAGAAATTGCTTTATTACAAAGATTAATTAAGCAAAGAAAAGAAGCAGCAGAACAGTTTTCTACCAATAATCGGCAAGAATTGGCAGAAAAAGAATTGGCGCAGGCGGAAGTGATTCAAACCTTTTTGCCACAGCAGTTGAGTGTGGAAGAATTAGAAGAAAAATTGAAAGAAATTATAGCACAACTCGGTGCAACTTCTCCTAAAGATATGGGGAAGGTAATGGGAGTTGCCGGAACTCAACTGGCGGGAAAAGCAGATGGGAAAACAATTGCTGATAGTGTGAAGAAATTACTGAATTAAAAACTCATAGCCCCAAATGAGTTAAATAGCTAAAAATTAAATGCTTACAATTTTAAATTGTGAGCATTTGATTTTTTATAGACTTGAATTTATAGAGGTTCTTAAAAAAATTAACATTTTCATCATTTTTAACAGAAGTTTAACCAGTTTTGGAAAAGCTTGTTTATAAAGCGTTTCCGAAAGTTTGAAACCTATAATTCGCTTAAAAATTGAAACTTAGACTTCAAAAAAGAAATTGCTCTGTAATTTTGCCCACGAATCGAATATAAAAGATTATGAGATTTATAGCAACATTCACATTATTTATAGGACTTATCGCCTTTAGTGGAGCCAGTATGAAAATTGCTTCTACTTGGTTGTCCGGAAGTGGAAAAGTTTCATGGTATGGTGATAGGTTTCATGGAAAATTAACCGCAAGCGGGGAGAAGTATGATATGCATGATTTTACGGCAGCTCATAAAACTCTTCCGTTTGGAACGAAAGTAAAAATCACAAATCCTAATAATGGGAAATCAGTTATTGTGGAAATTAATGATCGAGGACCTTATGTAAAAACCCGTCAGTTTGATTTAAGTCGTGCGGCTTTTGCTGAAATCGGGAATATTGATAGCGGAGTTATTTCTATTGAATACGAAATCGTAAACTAATAGTTAAGTATAAAAACAAAAAAAAAGCCTTCATATCGAGGGCTTTTTTTGTTTTAGGGAATTTGAGTAGAGAAAAATAATCTCTATACAGAATTACAAATTGTGTGTAGCATTTAACAGTTGTACACCTTAGTATTTTAAAGTATTTCATCAAGATTATAAATGCAACAAAAGATGAACTTCTGGATAAGTTTAATCACAAAATCAGAATATTTGAGAGTTTGCTTTTGTCATCACTGTCTTATAATTTTCAAATAATTGTGTAGTAAAGAATGATTTATTTTTCTCAAAATTTTGATAATGTTTTAGCCAAAAAAAATCAGAGCTTTCCAGTGAAGGAAAGCCCTGATTTATCAGTATGATTAAACTATTAAATTATTTCAGATTTACAAATTTCTTTGTAACCACTTCTCCATCAACTGTAGTTAC
>JAQVDG010000217.1 GCA_028698395.1 Weeksellaceae bacterium | reverse complement strand
CAAATCTCTTTCAGGCTCCACAATTTGCACATCACTTTTGGGTTTACCCATTTTGCTCAAGTCCACACCTTCAAAGCTTTCTAGCAAACTATTACCTTGCATAATCTTGTAATCCAAGTTGGGCAATGGGTGCGGGTTGAGTTCATCCACCACTAAGGAGAGCCAAAAACGCAATTGGGCAATGTCCACGGCACCTTTTTCTAAATCCACCCCGTAAATGGAGTTTTGGATAATGTTCTTTTTAACTTCTGCTGGGTTAAACGGTTCGTTGGTTTTTAGATGCGGATATATAAAGCGTTTGGCTTCAAAAATCTCTTGCAACATTCCAATAGGAAAAGCACCGGAACCAATGGCAGGGTCGCAAACTTTGATGTCGTCTAACTTTTGGTTGAGCAAGATGGCATTTTCCTTCTCTGCCAAGAAAGGTGACACGATGTGTAAGCGAATAAACTGTTCTATATCTTTTTGTTCCTGGAAAGTATTCAATAGATACTGAATCAAACTTTCCTTACACATATATTGTACAATCTCCTTAGGAGTATAAAATGCTCCTTTATCTCGGTTATCCTCCAGTAGGTTTTCAAAAATATGCCCCAACATTTCCGGGTCAATACCTACTTCGTGGTCGTCCGGACTGTTTTCGTCAATGGTAAAATTGTATTGGTCAAAAAACTCCAACAATTCTTTGAAATAGTCGGCCGGAAAATCTATTTCTAAAGTAGCTTTATTCTTTTCGGGTTCAAAAAGACCACCATTTAGGTAAGGTACACGAGAACCGTTGAGCTTACCGTTTAATCCTTTTATTTCAAAAATATCATTGGGTCTTTTGGTATTAAGTGTTTCAAAAAAGAGTTTGGTCAGGCATTGGCTATGAAACTTCTCCGGCTCACTGAAATCCTCAAACAACTGAAACATAAAGCGAGGATTTCCGCCCGTCCAGTCTTGGGTGTTGGCATCACAACCCATCCAACCTTTTTTCTCCAAAAATTGAAGAAAAACAATTCTACCTAAAAGTTTTTTGACAAAATCACGAATGGGTTTTTCTTGTTTGTCTTTCGTATCCTTTTCTTTATCAATAAGATTTTCTCTTAACGGATTTTCCTCATCGGCCAGATATTTTGCAAACTTTTCATAATGTGCTTTGTAGGTTTTAAAGAAATCTTTGTTGAGGGCTTCTACCGAGAATACCTCTTTGAGTTCTTTAATGCTTACTTCGCCTTTTTCTTTTTTATCGGCCAAGACTAACATCCGTTTGGCAGCTGTGGTACAAGCTTCATTAGCCCCCAATAGATAGGTGTAACGCTTCGGTTTGGTTTCCCCTTTGATGAGTTCTCCTGTTTCTAAATCCAGACTGGCTTCTTTGGCAATGAATGAAAAACGATAATCGACTTGTTTTTTGCTATAGAAGAAAGCCAAAGCACCGTGAATGATGTTCTGATCAATATATTTTGCGGCAATCTCACGCAAACCTTGTCGGTTACGAACAATATTGATATTATCGGATACTTCAACAAGGAAAATGGCGAGTTGTTTGCCATCATCCAGTTTCACCGTTCCCACTTGTTTACTTTCAATGATGTTTTCATTGTTGGTAAACAAATTTTCAGGTTGACTGAAATAATCAATTTTTTTAAAAAATAAAGGCAAAATTTCCTTCCAAATGGAGAAGTCGAATGTTTGCTGTAATTTATGTTTTAAATCTTTTTCTTTCATTGTTAAAAAATTATTTGAGTCCTTTACTTTTTATGAATTGAGTCCTTAGTGAGTCCTTTTAAAAAGATTCCAAATCATTGGTAATCAATGCTTATGTTCATATAGGAAAGCATTTGTTATATTATTTAAGTTCTTTGTGAGCCCATTGTTTACTCATTTTTTGAGCCCATACTGAGCCCTTTAAAAACATACATCGTTCCAACTCCTGTAGAGCCAATTTTATCTAACCATTTGACTTCTAGCTCTCCTAAATATCTTGTGGCTGTAGCTTTGCTGACATTGCAAATTCTTTGCACTTCTGAATTGGAGATACTTCCGTTCTCCTGAATATATAAGATAATTTTTCTCAATTCCTCTTTCAAACCAAGTTCCGTGAGCCCTTTGTCGGTATATTTAATGAGCTCCACTTGAAAGTCTGGTGGGATATTTGAAAATAGGGGTGGAGCTAATTTATGAGCTTTGCAGGCATTAATCATTTTGATAGTACCACGACCCCAAGATTCAATATACCCAGCTCTGAAAAAAGTGTTAGCAATATCAGGATTATGGGGCTTAGAAGGATGTTTTTGAGTTAGTTTTTCTACAGTCCAGTTTTCAGGCAATTGCCCTTCATTCCAAAAAATCAATTTGTTACGGTAAACGCTAATTTGAATTGGAATTCCACTGCTATAATCTTTGTGTGCAATAGCATTATACAAAGCCTCTCTTATCGCATCTTCAGGAAAAGTAAATGTTTCTTCTCTGATTCCATCTTGATAAGAGATGATTGCCTGTGTATATTTTGTTTTGAGTAAATCCAAAGCCTTTTCTGCTTGTTCAAGCAAATTACCTTTTACTTCGTCTTGAAATTTTAGATCGTCATCTGTTTCAAAAAAACCGATTTTAATATAAGCCCCCGTTACATATTTTTCAGGGTGGGGATGAAACAGTAAAATAGCGGCTCTTTTGAGCATTTTTTCATCTTCCAGATACAACTGTAAACTTTCCAAAAGCTCTTGGTTGGTTCCGTCTAAATCCTCTGGTGCAAGTCGCGAACTTTTGGTGGCTTTTTTTCTGAAAAACTCAAAAGTATCATTCTTTAAATCGTTCGCAGTAACATTAGGAATAGGGACACCATCCCATTTTTTGCCTTGTCGTTGTAATAAAAACTTCGTCAAAGCAGCACCTTTTAGTTCCTGTAAAGTGCTACCACTCCGGTAATAGTATTTTCCTCTAAGGCTAATAGGAAATGGGTAAGGTTCTACTACAATTTCCAAATAATCGTCTCCGTTTTTTGTATGCAAGTTTACATCTACCATCAAACCCAAAAGATCCCTAACTTGATTGGGCAAATCTTCCAAAAGTTTTTTGGAATTATCCAAATGTTTGGTTTCGCCCTTGTCATCAATACCGATATACAAAGTACCACCTTGAGCATTCGCAAAACCACAAATCCATTTGAAATAGTCATTGTGCCAAGACTCTTTCCACTCTATATTTTGATGTTCCTTGCTATGTTGGCTCATTCGCTAAAACTTTCAGTAATAATAATTTCTGGATCTAAGGTTTTTACCCTAACAATCTTTTTCTCTATAGTCTGTTCGGCTTCTTCATTCATTAAAGGATAGCTTTTTAAAATCTCAATCACCTTTTCCAAAACGACTGCCGGTTTTAATGGTGATTTTTTCAAAGACCTCTGAAACTTATTGATGTCTCTTTGTAAGTTTTGAAAACGACCTTGACGCAAAGCTTCTTTGGCTTTGATAATTAAAGCTCTTTCTTCTTCATTCACCAACGGAAGATTGAGCATAGCGTCTAAATAAGCATTTGCTTTTTTCTCATTAGGACCTTGGGTAGTATCAATTTTTTTGTCCTTTGCTTTTTCCTTTTCCAATAAATCAGAAAACAACAAAATACCTGCTTGAACTTGTTCGTGGTGTTTTGAATGTAATGGAATGGCTTTTTCCAATACATCTGCTTCAAAAATTTTCACTGTTTCCAAAAAGGTTAGCTCTTCAGTTTCTTCATTGTCTTTTACCAAAATAAAAGCATCACGTTTGCTGTCTTTAATGTAGCAAATGGTACTTTGGTTTAGCTCTTTATTTTTTCTTCCCACTCGAGCACGGAAAGGCATATTTTTGATTTGCTTAAACAATCCGGGAGATTTTTCCTTGATGTCTCGAATCATCATCAAGTAAGCCAATTTTTCGTCTTTTTCTTCTTCGATTTCTTTATCAAAAAGACCGAAAGATTCTGTTTCTTCATCAGGAGAATAAATCTGACTGTCTTCACCCAATGCAGCGTGAAAAGATTGCAATTTCATTATGGCTTTCTTTTCTAGTTCAATATCATTATTGACTTTGGCAGTAGGATAGAAGTTAAAAACGTGAACTTCATCAGCTGTTGAACCAATTCTGTTAACACGTCCAATCCTTTGCATCAAGCGGGTAGAGTTCCACGGTGTATCATAATTTACAATCACATTAGACCGGTGCAGGTTGATACCTTCTGCCAAAACCTCGGTAGTAAGGATGATGCTGTAATTGTCCTCTTGTTCGGCTTTTGGTAAATTAGCATCAAAGTTTTTACGAACAATAGGCATTCTATCTTTTCTGGTTTTACTATCGACCGATAAAATCTTCGCTGAAATATACTTAGGTAGTTCTTTTTCTAAATAAGCGGTTGTTTCCTTACTTTCAGAGAATACGACTAATTTGGATTCAGGATTTATGGATTTACTCAAAAGGGTGTTGTTTAAATAATCAATAAACACATCCAACTTAGGGTCTTCGTTGATTTTTTCCCATTCCGCAGTCAATTCTTTAAGCAATTTTAAATCGTGTTGTAGTCCCGGTAAGAAATCATATTCAAAGTCATCCGGTTCGCAGATGTCTATAGTTGGGTCTTCTATAGATTTTTCTAATACTAAATCCATTAATTCTTCCTCTTTGCCTTCGTTAATCATATCTGAAACCGGCAAATTGGGAGCAATGAAAATGCGACCATTTTCAAACATTGTTACCATTGCTTCTGTGGCTTTCATAAATCGGAAAAGCGATTGCTTGAAAG
>JAQVDG010000216.1 GCA_028698395.1 Weeksellaceae bacterium | reverse complement strand
TTTATCGGCAAAATTCTTTTGTCGTTTTACAGAATCAGCACTCACGCCGATGATGGCATAAGCTTTGGCTTTCAGAGCTTCTTCATTGTCGCGTAAATCACAAGCTTCAGCGGTACAACCGGGTGTACTGGCTTTGGGATAAAAGAATAAAACAAACTTTTTACCTTTGTAATCCGATGATTTTATGAGACTTCCATTTTGGTCGATTCCCTCAAATTCCGGTGCCTTGTCTCCTTTTTGTAACATACTATTCAATTCTGATTTTACAAAGTTATTCAATTTAAAATGAAAGTATAACTTTTGAAAATCAGATTATTTTTCTATTACAATTTCCCACAAACCTCTGAGTTCGTTGAGAGCATAAGCTTCGGCTTTGTCGTTTGGATAAAGTGTTTTAATCTTTTTATAGGTTTCCGGTTCAATATCGGTTTCGGGATTTCCATGACATTTCAAACAGCTTGGTAAAGCAGTTGTGATTTTTTTATAATAAACAAAATGATTTTCAGCCGAAATTAAAGTATCCACCAAATCCGGATTACTTTTAAAATCCTCAAAAACAGCTTTTTGATTTTTTGTTTTTAATCTATTTTCAGGATTTCGGTTTTTATCGGAAATCCGATGAATTGCAACAGCGTATTCTTTAGACAAATCGTTTGTCAGGCTATCAGCCTTTAGGTTACAAAATTCCAAAGCATATTCTGTTCCTCCTTTTTCCATTGCGGATGCCACATTTCTCAATAAAGTTTTCTGAGAAATGTTGGCAATTGAATCCGCTTTGGCTTTCAGTTGGTTATTCTCTGTTTCTGTCCAATTTGTTTCTTTTTTTTCTAAACACGAAACAATTGATATTCCTATGATAAAGGCACTTATAATTTTTTTCATTTTCATTGTTTTAAACCCATTCTTCTTCTTCGATAAAAGGCTGAATTTTTTTCAGTAAATCATCTTTAAAAAGTACTCCGGCATGTCTCCACAACAGTTTCCCGTCTTTAAACAACATCATAGTCGGTGTACCCATAATTTGGTAAGTTGAATCAAAGTGAATGGTAGTCATTTTATCTTCGTCAATGTCAATTTTTTTAATGATGAGACGGTCGCCCATTTCTTTTTCTATTTCATCCAAAATAGTTCCTAAAAGTTTACAAGGCGCACACCAAGCAGTATAAAACTCAATTAAAACCGGAGTTTTACTCTTTGTATATTTTTGAATTTCTTGCCACATAGCTTTATTTTTTTGTTTAATTTTAATTTGAATTGATGTGTTAAATTAATTTTTCTAATTCTTCGGCAGAAAAAACACCCGATTTTCGCCATCGTGCTTCGCCTTCTTTAAAAATCATCAAAGTTGGAACGCTTTGAATTTGATAATGCGAAGCTAAATTTCGGTTTTTGTCCACGTCAATTTTGATAATGCTGACGGCATCGCCCATTTTTTGTTTTAATTCTTGTAATAGAGGAGTTTGAACTTTACAGGGACCGCACCATTCGGCAAAAAAATCGACTATAACCGGTTTATTTTGATTGATTAATTCCTGAAATTTCATTTTTTTCTTCTTTTGATTTTTCTTTTTTGAACATTGAGAGTAATAATCCGCCCATTACAGAACCGTAAATTGTACTGTTATAAGGATTGGAAGTGATGGCGCACGAACCGGAATTGCATCCTATGAAATGCCAATAAAGAAATCCGCCTAAAGCACCTAAAATCACGCCTCCGATTACCCATAAATTACTTTTTATAAAACTCATAATTCTTATTTTTTCACTTTATTTCTTCGTAAATTACATCCTCTTTATTGTCAAAATTCTCTTTTTTGTCTTTGGGTTGAGTTTTGCAGGATTGTGTAGTGCAACAACCAAAATTGAATATTGCCATTCCTGAAAAAACGGCTCCGGCAAAGATGAAAATCGGTAAATTCGTTGCAATTCCATCAATTAAAATGATAAGTCCGAATACCAACCGTAAAATTCGGAATACATTCCAACGATTTGTACTGTTTTTAAACATTTTCAACGATTTTTCCTTGCCAACAACTAATTCCACCCACTAAATTGTAAGTGTTTTTAAATCCTAATTCATCCATAATCTGACAAGCCATTTGACTTCTGCCACCTGCCATGCAATAAATAAAATACGGTTTGGTTTTATCTAAATCTTGAACTTGGGACAAGAAATCATTGAAATTTGAAACGTCAATATTTTTGGCATTTTCTAAGATTCCACCACAACATTCTTCCGTTGTTCGCACATCAATAATAACTGCATTTGGATTGGTTTCCAAAACTTCTTCCCATTCTTTTTGATTCAAATTTTTCATAATGATTTAATTTTGAGCAAAGTTCTGAATAATCTAAGGAATGAACAGCAACAAAAGTTACATTTGACTTTTGTTTCAAGATTTATTTTTCATTGTAGTTTGAAAATTACTATCTTCGTACTAAGGTTATTTTAATGGTTTTTCATACTAAATTCATTTTTGTATTTATTTTATTTTGTTTGAGTTTTGTGGCTTTTGCTCAGATTGAGAAACCAATAGCTGAAGACTCTATTGAGCTCATGAATTTGGATTTAGGAAAAGAATTTGAATCCAATAAAAGTAATAACAAATTACTTCGTTTTTTACATAAAATAATTGTTAATCAGTCAAATGAAGTTGATTCTTCATTGTTAGTTTCTTATCGGAATTTTGAACAGGCAGAAGGAAAAACGATTCGGCATATTTATGTTCAAACTCACGATCCGTTTGGGTATTCGCTTTTGGACAGTACACAAATTCCAACAAAATTTATTGAAAAAGCCGGAAATACGTTGCATATTGATACCAAAGATTTTGCTGTTCGCAACTATTTACTTGTAGAAGAAGGTGAGCGTTTTGATTCTTTGTTGATTAAGGAGTCAGAGCGTTTAATTCGTGCTACACGATTTATTCGGGAAATACAGATTGATTATCAGTTGATTGAAGGTTCTCCTAATTTAGTTGATTTGTACATCCGGACTTTAGATTCTTGGACACTTTTCCCACAGTTTTCCTATTCCAAATCCCGATTAGGTTTTGGATTACGCGAACGAAATTTTTTAGGTTTTGGACATAGTTTTGACAATTATTATCGTCAGAATTTTGATAATGGGAAAAAACAGTTTCAAACACGTTATACAATTCCCAATTTCCGAAAAACCTTTGTGAGCTTCAGTATAGGTTATGCCATAAATGAAGATGAAGAATACGTAAAAAGCATTTCACTTGAACGGAATTTCTTTTCTCCTTTTACACGTTGGGCAGGTGGAGTTTATGTTGGACAAAGAGCTTATCAGGATTCCGTTCGCTGGCAAAATGAAATTGTAGTTCATGATTTTAAATATAATTTAACGGATGTTTGGGGTGGATATTCCGTTCCGATTACCCGATTTTCTTCTTTTTTAAATTCGGATTTTACACGATTAATTATTTCGGGGCGATTTTTTAATGTGAATTATCAAAAACGACCCAATCGGGAATTTGATCCGGAACGATTTTATTCCGATCAGATTTTTTTCTTAGGAAAAGTTGGAATTGCAGAGCGACGGTATGTGCAAGATAAATTTATTCGAAATTATAATATTATTGAAGATATTCCGGTGGGAATAGCATACGGAATCACTTCCGGAGTTCAGTTTAAAAATGAACGAAATCGGTTTTATTTGGCTGGAAACGTAAAAAAAGGAAATTATTACCCTTTTGGTTATTTGGGATTTGAACTTCAATATGGAAGTTTTTTTGTTAAAAATAGTTCCGAAGAATCTGTTTTTAAGCTGAATGTAAATTATTTCACTCGGTTGATTACGATGAATAATTGGCGTTTTAGAGCTTTTCTTTCTTCGGATTTAATCATTGGAAATAATCGGGTAGATTCCAAAGGCGACCGATTGACACTCAATGAAAACGACCCTTTGGGAATCAAAGGTTTTAATAGTTTTGATGTATTTGGAACTAAAAAATTATTAACAAATCTTCAAATTCAGTCTTATTCACCTTATCGTCTTTTAGGATTCCGGCTTTCACCGATTCTGACTTCTACTTTTGGACTAATTAGTGATGCTAATCAGGATTTGTTTAGCGGAAAATTATATACCCGTGTAGGTTTGGGACTTTTACTTTCTAATGATTATTTCGTATTCAGTAATTTCCGTATTTCATTTTCCTGGTATAACTCCATTCCGGGACAAGGCAATAATTTGTTTAAACTCAATACCGACCAGATTTTTGATTACGGAATGATGGATTTTGGAACGGGAAAACCCCGGCTTATTGAGTACAATCCTTATATTGTAAACTGATTTATGGAAGAATCAATTATTTTCGTCTTCTCCATGGATTAATTCAATGAATTCTTCTTTTGAAATATCGCCAAAATAATCTTTTATTTCAAAATCTTCCAATTGTTTTCGGATATCTTCTCGCTCATAACGAAGTCCTTGCATACGGTTTTCAATAGTTGAAACAGGTTCTTTTCCAAAGAAATCACCATAAATTTTAAAATCGGTGATGTATCCTTTTTCTACAAAAATCCGTAAATCAATTTCTCCAATCGGAAAACGTTTGCTTCGTTGAATATTAAATTTGGGTGAACGTCCGAAATTCCAATCCCATTGGTCATATTTTTTTTCTTTTAATTCATGCACACCTTTCCATTCTTTCTCGGTCAAATGATAGCGTTCAAAAGATTTATTTTCGTCAAATAAACCTTTTAATAACAGTTCCCGAAACTCAGAAATAGTCATTTTT
>JAQVDG010000215.1 GCA_028698395.1 Weeksellaceae bacterium | reverse complement strand
GAAAATTCCCGGTTTTGCAGACGGATAAAATTGTCCGATAATTTCTTTGTTTTCTTTCTGAATCAAAAGATACGAACCGTCTTTCATTTCTGTTAAAATAAGGTTTTTATTTTCATTTGTAAATTCGATTCCTGCTTCAAACCAAGCATTTTCCAAATGATTTCTCTGAATTTGAATTTCAGGTTTTTCCGATACTACAGTATTTTCTGTTAGAGGAATTTCATAATTAAACTCCTTTGGATTCGAAACCCGTATTGTTTGACTTGCTTTTCTCAATGCATCCGGATAACCTTTGCTGTATTCTTTTTCGCTTGAAATTCCTTCAAATTTCCCGATTTCTTTTCCTGAACAGTCCGTAAAAACAAGCTCTACCTTCATTTTTAAAAAATGTTTTTTTCTTAAAATATCAGAATTGAGTGCCAAGCAAGGATTTTGAATTACTTCTTGAGGCCAATTTAAAGAATCAGACTTCAAAACTTCATATTGTTTTTCTTCCAATAATCGTAAAAGAATGTAATTTAATCGGTACTGATTCTGTTCAAAATCTGAAAATTGCTCAGGAATGATTACATACTTAAAATCGTTTACATTTTGAGCAAAAGCAGAAGAAACCCATAAAAAAATAAAAATAATTAATCCTTTTTTCATAAAACTACTATTTAAGTGAATTATATTTTGCCGCTTAGAGCTTATTTAAATTTGTATAGTGAAACTATTTATAGTGTTAAATAAATGTACATTATCCAGAATTAAATTTCAAAAACATTGATACTAAATTTTTTATACACTATACAATCATACAAATTTACAGTTTACAGAACACTAATTTATTTTTTATAAACATGACTGAATTCATTGGCAAAAGCAATAAATTTTCCATTTTCATCATACAAAGCAAATAAATTAAATCCACTTATTCCATAATAATCTTTGAAATAATAAACCGGATAATCCGGAAAAACCGGTTCAATCATTTGTTGGACGGTTTGTTTGGTTTCAACATCAAAAACATTCATAATCACACCGTAAAGATTTTCTTTTTTCAATACCATGAATTGAGTTTCTTTTTCGCCCTTTACCTGAACCTTATTATTGGCAATTTCATCGTACTCAATAGGAAGAACCTGGGTTCCGTTCAATTTTAAAATACCGACTTTCCCATTTTTATAAGCAAAAACAGAAGAACCCAATGGCAAATAATAAGGTGAAAATTCTTCTTTTACTGTTGGTTTAAATTGCACTTTCAATTTTATCTGCTCTCCTTCTTTCTGAAATTCAAATTGTTTGGGTTGTCCTATTAATTCATCGTATTCTAAAGGTAAAATCGACTCCGCTTTCATTCCTAAAACGCCACATTTCCATTGGGATTTATTGTTTTTTTGACAAGCCAAAAAGTAAGAATTTCCAAAATAAGCTAAAGAATCAAATTGAGTTTCTGAAAATTCTCCATTTTGAATCCAGCCGTATTTATTATTCTTTTTATAAATTAAATTTTCAGTTTGATTCTGAAAGTCAGACCGTTTGAAGAAAACTTTCGTGTTTTCATCCAACTGAATTTCTTTTATTTCTTCTCTTGATTTTACAAAAACCAAACTGTCCTTTTTTTGTTCATAATACGAACGAAAATGTTGAGAAGATTCTTCCGATTGTGGATTTAATTCAACTTTTTTAATCGGGTTTTCTTTTTGATTTTCTTCTAAAATATCTCTATTCATCCTGAAAGGTGTTCTTTCTCCTTCAAAATCAATTAATTCAAACGAATTTGAATTGATTTTAATTTCTTTTTGCTGTTGCTTATTTTCCTTGTCCACATAACTTATAAAATACGAACCACTTGTAAAATCTTTATCCAAGACTTTGAACTGTGTCGCATTTTGAAAAAAATAGTTTGAAATCATTTTGGCATCTGCATCATAAACAAACATATCAAATTGATTATCGAATTTCTGAACAAAAAAAAGCGCATGTTTTTCAAGTTTTTCATTTCGGTCGCTTTTCCCGGAAAGTGCAATTAATTCCAATCGTTGATAAAACTCCTCTCCTACTCGATTTCCTTCAAAATCAAACAAAGTAAAATAAAGCGGTTTGTCTTTTATTTGGTCATATTGTGCTTGAGTTCGACTCATTTCTTCCGGTTTTCCCTGAAAAAATGCCATAATCAAAACTTCAGGAACTACTTTATAAGCCGAATAAATTTCGGGTGCAATCAAATTTTTATCTTGATAATACAAGGATTTTAATTGAATCTTTTGGTCTTTATCTAAAAACTCATTTGCTGATTTTTTTATTTTTTCTGAACGGATTACTGTTTGAGAAGCTACAAAATACTTATCGGTTAACCATTCTAAATCTGAAAATTCCGGCTGTATAACAACCTCATTTTGTTCGTTTAACATTCCATATTTCTCACCGGATTTATACGGAATCAAAATGCTTTGAGCCGATACGCTAAAACTAACGAACAGAATGATTAGCAAAAATATATCCTTTGTTTTTTTCATTTTCGGTTCTTCTTACATTACTTTTCGTCCTTCTAATTTTGAAATAAAAGGAGCTTCATAAGCTTTCATTTGTTCTAACAAATTCGCAATAGAATCACTGATGAGCAACATTTTCCGGTATTCTTCTTTCAGTAATCCTTCCTGAATCATAGTTTCAACAAACTGAATTAAAGCATTATAATATCCGTTTGTATTTAAAATTCCAATAGGTTTTCTGTGCAAATCCAATTGTGCCCAAGTAAGGATTTCAAACAATTCTTCCATAGTTCCAAATCCGCCCGGCAATGCAATAAATCCATCCGATTTTTCTTGCATCAAAGCTTTTCGCTCGTGCATGGTTTGAACTGTGATTATTTCGGTTAATCCGGTATGTGCAATTTCTTTTTTCTTTAGAAATTCAGGAATAATTCCTATTATTTTTCCGTTTTTTGACAAAACACCTTCGGCTAATTTTCCCATTACTCCGATTTTGGCACCGCCATACACCACCTGAATTTTATTTTCGGTTAGAATCTCACCTAATTTAAAAGCCTCTTCTCCGTAAATACTTTGATTTCCTATACCGGATGCACAATACACACAAATACTTTTCATTTCTTTTTTTAATTGGTTACTATGGCATCGTACAATAACTGACGAATATTTTCCCGGTATTTTCCGGAATTTAATTTTTTATTATCCACCGAAGGATGAATCCGATTGGACAGAAAAACATACACAATTTCTTCTTTTGGATCTGCCCATACCATGGTTCCAGTAAATCCGTAATGCCCAAAACTCTGTTCTGACGGACATTTACAATTGGTGTTTGAATTCATTTTATCAAATCCCGCTCCTCGTTTGTTCCCGGAAAATTGAGTCGAGCTAAATTCCTGAATTACTTCCGGTTTTATAAATTGAATTCCACCGTAATAACCACCATTCAAATACATCTGCATGATTTTTGACAAATCTTCTGCCGTAGAAAACAATCCGGCATGACCGGCAATTCCACCCAACATAGCTGCTCCTTGATCATGAACATAACCGTGAATCAAACGATTCCGATACGTTTTATCCTTTTCTGTCGGCACTATTTGCTCCAAAGAAAATTTATCCAAAGGATTATAAATCGTATAACGAAGTCCCATAGGCTCATATAAAAACTCATTTATCAATTCGTTCAATGGTTTTTTATACTTTTTTTCCAAATATTCCTGGTACAAATAAAATCCTAAATCACTGTATTCATACGACTTTTTACCCAAAGGCGCATAAATAATATCGGTCATAATCGTATCCCGGATTGAACCAATAATATAAATATCATCCGTTACTTTAATCGGATGTTCTTCATCTTGTTTTCGGGAATAATAATCCAAATACAAACGAGCGTTTTTGACATTGACCGATTCTTTGTAAAAGCCAATCCAAGGTGGTAATCCGGCTTGATGGGCCAACAATTCTTTCAAAGTCAATTTTTCTTTATTAGTGGACTTTGTTTCAGGTAAAATACTCCCCAAAGTTTGATTTAAACTCAATTCATTCCGACTCACTTCATTCATCAACAAAGGAACTGTAGCTGTTACCTTGGTTACGGAAGCTACATCGAACAAATCAATGGATTCTACTTTTTTTTTATGGTTTTGGTCGTGAAAACCAAAGCTTTTATCATAAATTAATTTTCCTTTTCGGGTGGCAACAATTTGAAGTCCGGGCGTTGCTCCTTTATCAATCGCCTCTTGTGCCATTCCATCAATTTTATTGATGAGTTCTGCTTCCATTCCCACCGATTCCGGCGCAGCAAAACCCAAGCGTTGAATGGATTTCAAAAAAATAAAATCTCCGAACTTCCAATTTTTATTTACGTCCACCGGTAATTTTCCTTTGATGTCTGCTGAACCGAATAAAAGTCCGGCTGCCACATCATGAGTCGTGCTTAAATTTTGATACAAAACCAAAATAGAATTCGTTTGAGAAACATCTAAATCCATCAAAGCATACGGACTTCCAAATAAAGTCAAAATCGTTGTGTTTTGTTCGGAAATCGCTTTTAAAATCGACTTTGAACCGGCAGAAATTTTATAACTTTTATAAGCTGTTTCATTGGATTTGTGCAAACCAACAATAACATAATCAAAATCCCGAAGCTTTGACACTTCGGCTACTGATTTAATTTTCACTAATTCAACCGGAAGATGAAATTGTAAATTTTTATAAAATCGTTCGTATTCTGCTTCTTCCAAAGGGACATAAGCCACTTTAATTTTTCCTATATTTTGAAAAGGAAGTACATTA
>JAQVDG010000214.1 GCA_028698395.1 Weeksellaceae bacterium | reverse complement strand
CCATTCCTGGAGAAGCCATAATATATTCCTCTACCTTTTTTGTTCCATAATATCCTGCAAGACCAACTCCTGCACCCATAGTTCCAAGTTGAAAAGTTGTTGCCACCTGCCTACCATACTTTGGAATTTGTTTTAATCCATAAGTTACTCCTCTAACTCCTGCTCCAACACCATAAGCAATTCCTCCGGTTATAACAAATTTTCCAAATTCTCCTGCTGTTGATGGAAGAACTCCAGTAGTAAATCCGGCAATAAAGTCTGCTGATTTTTTATTTAATCCATAAACAGGAGTGCCATCTTTTCTTGTTACTATTCCTCTTTGCAATCCACTAGAAATTGATTGGGATATTTCCTCCCTATTATATATTTCATAACCTTTTATTTTTTCGGTTGTGGCTTTTCTCTCTTCTTTTCTTGTTCTCCTTGATATTTCTTTCCTGGAATATGTTTCTCCAGTTTCCGGATTTATATTTAACAATAAATTTTTTTCAGCAAGAGTAATCTTTTCTTGATCTCTTTTCCAATCATAAAACATTTCCTTCTCTTCTTTTGTTGCTTCTCTTTCAACTGAACCCTTCCCTCCGATTATTTCTGGTACGGTGAAAACTTGAACTATTGGAATTTTCTCTCCTGTTTGCAAATTTGTAGAATATGGTGTTGATCCTTTCCATAATGTTCTAGTTGGTTCATAAATCCCAACCTGTCTTTCATAAATTTCTCCAGGCATTGGTATCCTTTCAGATTGAATAGAGGATGTTTTTTTCCCATAATCCTGCATTGTTCCACCACCAAAAATAAAGCCTGTAGCAGATTGCTGGGCTTCTTGAAATTGTATTTCCTGAGATTGTTCGGGAGTTAGTTGAAAAGTTTTTGATGAGGGTTTAAAACTAGAAGAACTACCGCCAGAAGATTTCCATGGAGCTGAAGCACTTGCCCTTTCTACTGAAGTGAGTCCACCACTAGGAGTAGAAGTTTTTGATGAGGGTTTTGGTGCTGGGCTTGTTGGACCTACACTGGAAGATGAACTAATAGTAGCGCCAGACTTTAAGGCGTTTGATAATGACATAGACATTTTATTACCGCTTGAATCTGTAAACGTTTGTGTTTTTGTGTCATAAGTTGGTTTTGAAGGAGTAGAAGTTTTTGATGAGGGTTTTGGTGCTGGGCTTGTTGGACCTACACTTGTTGTCTTCTGTTTTTTCTTCTCTTGCCTTCTCTTAATTGCATTACTTATTATAGTTCTTGCAGAAAATATTGCCATTTTATGTTATATTGTAACACTTATTCTTTTTAAGGTTTTTGTTTTCGCTGGATTTATATGAGAATGGAGAAAATTATGTTACTATAAAAAAATAGTTATAAAGGTTTAAATAGAATTTGATTTAAAAGAAATTATCCTTTTGAGAAAAAGGATGGGATTGGATAGAAAAATGGAATGGAAAGAGTGGTTAAATAAAAAAATATTTGTTCAGTTAAAAACTGGAAGTGTTTATTCTGGAAAAGTTATTGATGTTGATGTGAATTCTGATCCAATTATTTTTATAACTATTATTGATAAATTTGGTAATAGGGTTTCTTTTGTTAGTTCTGAAATAATTAAAATAAAAGAAGAGGGGGAGAGAGAATGATGCACACTAATTTAAAAGATGTTGAAAAGTTAAAAGAAAAATATCCAGATAAGAAAGAATATATTGATAAAAAAATTGAGGAGATTGGAAATGAAAATGAAAATTACAAGGGGCATCAAAATTTAAAAGAAGTTGAATTAGAAGAAATAGGAGAAAAAATTAAATTATATAAAAATCTTGAAGGATTTAAAAAGGAAAATGAAAGTGTAAAATTAAGTGATCTTATTGGGAAGGGAAAATTTGGGAATTATGTTAAGGTTGATAAAGTTGTGGAAGAAATAAAAAAATGGAATAAATTTATTACAATCTTTGGAAAGAAAAATGAAGAAATTTGGTATTATGATGATGGGATATGGAAATCAAATGGAAGGGAAATTATTCAAATAGAAACTGAAAGATTATTGCAAAAATATGCAAAAACAAATGTAGTTATGGAAATTTTAAATAAGATCAAAAGACAAACAGCAATTGATAGAGAAGTTTTTGATAATGTTCCAAAAGAATTACTACCTTTAAAAAATGGAATTTATAACTTCAAAGAAGATAAATTAATTTCTTATTCTCCTAAATATTATTTTAAAAGTAAAATAAATATTGAATATAATCCAGAAGCAAAACCAAGGAAATGGTTAAAATTTGTTGAAGAAACTTTTTATCCTGATGATATACCTGTTGTTCAGGAATGGTTTGGATTCTGTTTGTATAGAGATTACTTTATTAAAAAAGGATTTATTGGTGTTGGAATAGGAGACACTGGAAAATCTGTATTCCAAAATGTTTTAATGAAATTTTTTGGAATAAATAATATTTGTGGATTAAGTTTACAAAAATTAACAAAGGAGAATAGTTTTTCTAAATCTTCTCTTTATGGAAAATATGTAAATTTGTATGATGATATGAGTTCAAAAGATATAAATGATGGTGGAGGATTTAAAATGGTTACCGGAAGATCACCAATTACTGCAGAGTATAAATTTGGTGATGAATTTCAATTTTTAAACTTTGCAAAGATGACTTTTTGTTGTAATAAAATACCTCCAATAAAAGACACAGATGATATTACTTATTACAATCGTTGGTTACCAATACCTTTTGAAAATGTTGTTGAAGAATCTGAACAAGATAAATTTTTGGTGGAAAAATTAACTTTGCCAGAAGAATTGAGTGGTATTTTAAATTGGGCAATAGAAGGATTAAAGAGATTATTAAAAAATGGTAAATTTAGTTATAAAAAATCACCACAAGAAATAAAATTAATGATGGAAAAGAGTTCTCATCAACTTGCTGACTTTGTTCAAGAATGTTTAGTTGAAGAGGAAGGAAACAAAATAACAAAGGAAGAAATGTATGAGTTCTATGTGGTTTGGGCCAAAGAAAAAAACAAAGCAATAGACACAAAAGACAGAGTATCAAAAAACCTAAGAAGGTATGCTCCATTCATATTAGACAAAAGAAAATCTAATGAGAGATATTGGTTAAATGTTAATTTCAATGTAAATAATGACATCAACGACATCTATTCAAAAAAACAAGGGGAAGCACGACATATTAATAATATATATGATTTTGATGTATTAAAAAATAAGGTGTCGTTTCCGTCATACAAAATCCTAAAAAATATATCTAATTTTGACATAAATCTTTCCACTGGAAATCAAGGCAAACAAATTGGAGATATTTTGGAAGGAAATGAAGAAGATATGGATGTCTTATTAATAATGGAAGATGAAGGTGCAATTGAGGAGTTGGAAGAATGAAAAAACAATGTCCAATTTGTAACAAAATAGCAGAACTAGATTATGAAGATGGAGAAATCAAACACTTCAAATGTAAATACTGTAAATCAGAATGGTATGAACCAAATGAGGATAAAAAATGAATTACACAGAGGAATATATGGATAAACATTATAAACGAACGAAGTGTATTAATTGTGGTAAAACATTTTGGAAGAGAAAGAAATCATACACATCATTAAGAAGCAAGGCAGATATTAAACCAGCAAACGCAGTAACTTGTTGCAGGAAATGTTCAAGGGAATATGTCTTAATAAAACAAAAAAGATTCAGAGAAAAAATGAAAAGGGAGGCAAAGAAAAATGAAAAACCCAGACGACGACTTTGAAATTTTAGAACCATCAGAATATACTGGAAAGAAAAATGAAGTTTATTCTCATTCTTCTCTAGTTATGTCTGCATTAAATAGAGTAAAAGAAAATAGATCAAAAGAAATGAGAGATGGATATTGGAATACCAAATTTGATAGGTTAGGAAATGCTCACAAGGTTTGGATGCCAGATACGAGAGAGGAGTTCATTGAATCAGTTGAAGCATTAATGATGATTCAAGAAAGAGATTATGATGAGGAAGCAATAAAAGAAATAAAAAAAGTAAAAGAAGCACTTGAAGATAAGTTTAAGATTTATTGTGAACTTGAAAAGAAACAATGGGATTCACTTCCGGCTCAAATGAAAAAGGATTTGAATATGAAAGGAAAATATTATCGTGAAGGAAGACTCTCAGATTTATTTCCATACAATTTTGAATACCTTAGAGATAAAGTTGATTACTACACAAGAATAGTATCTATAATTCAAGTACTAATTAAAAGAATTGGTGAATATCAAGAAGAAATGTACGAGGCATAATGAGATATATAAAAGGTAGCAAATCAGAGGGAGAAATATTTAATAAGTGGCTTTATAGTCGTCTTATTAAGAATAATAAGAATGTTCTATCGGCAGAACTAGGTCCAACAGGTTCCGGAAAAAGTTATAGAGATTTGAGGAAGGCAGAACTCTGGTATGAGTTTTATTTTCATGAGAAATTCCCTGCAGAAAGAAATATTTGCTTTGGAGTTGACCAAGTAATGAAGAGATTAAGTGATGAGGATTTAAGAAGAGGAGATATTATTGTTGTTGAGGAAGCAGGAGTAAATTTGGGGTCAAGAGAGTGGCAAAGTAAATTTTCTCGTATGTTTAATTATGTTTTACAGAGTTTTAGGTCTATGAATATAGCAATCTTCTTTAATCTTCCTTATCTTTCCATGTTAGATAAACAAGCAAGGCATCTTTTACATTATTATGCAGAGAGTGTAGCTATAGATCCAATAAATAAACTAAATAAGTGCAAACCCTTCTTTGTTCAGATAGCAC
>JAQVDG010000213.1 GCA_028698395.1 Weeksellaceae bacterium | reverse complement strand
CAAAACAAATTTGTTCAAAATGGACAACTTAGGAGAAACGATAAGAAAACTACGAGAAGAAAAGGAATTGCCCTTACGGACAGTTGCTGCATTTCTAGATATTGACCAGGCAATTTTAAGCAAAATTGAAAGAGGACAACGAAATGCAAATCGTGAACAGGTGGTAAAACTTGCTGAGTTTTTTAAGATTAAAGAAAACGACTTGCTTGTTTCTTGGCTGTCTGATAAGTTGGTATATGAGGTAGCAGACGAAGATGTGGCGTTGAAAGCTTTGCAAGTGGCAGAAGAAAAAGTAAAATACAATAAGACAAAAGGAAAATAATGGATGAAGCCAATGAAATAGCAGAAGTTGAGCAACAAGTGGAGACACTTGAAACAGAGGTAAAGAAATTTGCTGACGGACTGCCCTATTGGGCAAAGTTTATTTGTTCTGAAATTCTATCAGGTAATGAACTAACAGAGGACAAATATGAATCTGCATTTTCATATCTTCTTGAAGAACTTGACCTAAAAGAAAAGAGCGAAAGACCCGAACTTTCTATTTCATACAACCCAAACGCTTCTGATGATTTTAAAGCAAACATAATCTTTAACTCCTTATCAAATATTGAAGGCGTTAATGCTTTGGCTGAAAATCAATCCATTGAATTAACTGAAAACCTTACAATAATATACGGCTCAAATGGTGCAGGAAAATCAGGATATGTAAGACTTCTTAAGAATGTGTTCTATTCAAAAGACAGAGAACCGATTGAACCGAACATTCACCTTGATAATGGACACAAGCCAATAAAAGCCGAATTTCAGTTTACAACTGATGAAGGTGCTTTACCTCTTAAATATCCTGATGATGTTGGCAATGGTGTATTTAACCAATTTGCTGTTTTTGATGGTGAAATTGGCAGACGACATTTGAAATATCGAAATGACTTTAAATTCAGACCAGCAGGATTAAGACTATTCAATGAGTTTAACACTGCACTTGAGAATTTGAATAGTCGTTTGATCACGGAAATCAGAACAAAGAATATTGCAAACCCTTTTGCAGATGAAGATATTTTTCAAGGTGAATCAGAAATTAAAACATTTCTTTCTTCGCTTTCGCACAACTCAAATCTCGAAGATTTAAAAAAGCATCTGCCATTTACTGAAGAAGAAAAAACGAAAAAAACTGAAATTGAAAAGAAGTATGACGATTTAAAAATTTCTCTATCACAGAAGGACAAAGCGTTAAAGGAGCTGCGAAATATAAAAACTCAATTAACAGCAAGAAAAAAGAATCTTGCAACTATAAACCTTTGGTTTACTCAAAATCAATTAAACAAAGTCAGCAATTCCATTACTGATTGTAAAACCAAAGAAGAAACAGCCCAAAAAGAAGGAATTGAAAAATTCAAATCCGAAAAGATTAAAAATATTGGCTCTCCCGAATGGAAACAATTTATTGAAGCTGCTGAAAAATATGCAACAACGCAAAAGGAAAACGGTGTAGAATATCCTGAAATTGGTGACAGTTGTTTATTGTGCCAACAATCAATTAATGAGGATGCCCCAAAAAAACTTATTGCCAGTTATTGGGCATATATAAAAAGTGTTGCAGAACAAGAGGCAAAAACGGCAAAGGAAAATCTTGATAAAGTAAAAAAAGGGTATGAAGATTTGAACCTTGATTACTTTCCCGACACAGACACACTTACAGTTTGGCTGAATGAAAAATATGAAGCTGATTTATCCCTATTAAAACAAGGTTTAGAGAAACAGAAAACACTTGCTGAAAAAATAGTTGCAAACATTTTTGCAAGAGATTCCAAAGCAGAAATTGAGTTTCAGTTGGGTTTAACAGGTTTAGAAAAAATTGAAACTGAAATTGACAAAAACATAAAAGCTTTTGAGGAAGATGAACAAAACAAAGTTTTGGCAGACCTACTAAAGCAAAAAACCTACTTAGCACACAAAGAAAAGCTTTCTCTAAGATTTACGGATATTGAAAACTTACACAAGAATCTGATTTGGGAAAACAAAGCAAATAAGTTTAACAAACAATGGTACAAAACCCAATCAACCAATACTGAAAAAAGATTGTCAAAACAGTATTTTAATACCGATTACATAAAATCGTTTAATGAAGAATGTGAAAAGTTAGAGGGGAAATTTGGAATTGAAATTGATGCAAGAAGTTCTGATGCACAGAGCAACAGACAATTATTTTTAAAAGGAAAAGACCCATCATCAATACTTAGCGAAGGAGAACAAAAAGTTATTGCTCTTGCCGATTTTTTTGCTGAAACAAACATTACAACAATAAATAGGGGAATTATTTTTGACGACCCTGTTACCTCTTTAGACCACAAACGAAAAGAGATTATAGCGATAAGATTGGTTGAAGAAAGTGCTAAAAAGCAGGTAATTGTTTTCTCCCACGATATTGTTTTCATTAAATATTTAGAGAACCACGCTAAAAGCAAGTATAAGGGTGAAAAATCTAAAGTAGCTGTTCACTCTTTGGTAAGTAGCGGTAAGGAAACTGTGGGAATTGTTGAGTTAGAAAATACCCCTTTAAAGGACAGCACATATACAAATTCACATATCCCAAAACAATATCATATCAGAGCTAAAAAAGAAGCAGACCGAAGTTTTGCTCAAAATCTTATTCGTTCAGGATATGGAGCATTGCGTAGTTGTTATGAGGGAATTGTAGTAACCAAATTGTTAGCAAGCACAGTTCAGAGATATGACACTTTGGTAAGAGTTCCAAATATACGGAATGTAAAGTTCAATAATGATTTATATGAACGTATCGCTAAGAACCATTCCGTTCTTCACGATTTAATTGAAGGACATTTACCAGTTGACGAACTAAACCAATTTCTTACTTGTGATAAATTGGAAACTGAAATCACTGAATTTGAAAACATTTTAAACGAAATTGACAAAATATAAGATATGCCAACACTCCATTTCAAAGGAAAAACTTTTGTGCAGAACCACCACTTGGCGGTGAAGTATCACCAATTGGTGCCGAAAAAAGAATTGAGTTTAACCGACAAAGTTTCCTTGCACGATAACCTGATTATTCAAGGTGATAACCTGAAAGCATTGAAGGCATTACTTCCGACTTATGCAGGGAAAGTAAAGTGCATTTACATTGACCCACCATACAATACAGGTAACGAAAAATGGGCGTATAATGACAATGTAAACAGCCCAATGATACAAGAGTGGCTAGGTAAAGTAGTTGACAAAGAAGATATGACAAAGCATGATAAATGGCTTTGTATGATGATGCCTAGATTGAAGTTGCTTCGTGAATTATTGAGTGAAGATGGAGTGTTATTTGTTTCTATCGGAGATGATGAAGTTGGTAATCTAACAGTTTTACTTGATGAAATTTTTGGATTAGAAAAACAAGTTTTAAAATTGACTTGGAAATCAAGGGCTAAGCCTACAAACGCAGGAAATGCCAAGTTTAGACCTCAAAAGGTGGCAGAATATGTTTTAGGATACACAAAATCAAATCCAGAACAAATCCTTTTTAACCTTGTATCAGGAAATGAAAGAAGATATCCAAATTCAGATAGTGAGGGTAATTATAGAACAACAACTATTTTAACTTCTAATCTTGGAATGTTTCAAAGAGAAACCATGAGGACAGAATTGCCAAATGGATATAAACCTAATGAAGAACAAAGATGGAAAGTTGGTGAGGATGAAATACTAAATTTATATGAAAAAGGAAGGATAGTTTTCAACGATGGTAACCCTTTACTAAAAGTATATGAAAATGATGAAGATGAACTCTTATATCCCTTGTATACTTATGTTAATGAAGACTTGAGTTCAACCGCAGAAGCTGGAAAAACCGAACTTAATAAGATCTTAGGCAAATCACATGGATTCGACACAGTTAAGCCGGTAAATCTCTTGAAGTATTTGTTGTATATTACAACTAAAGATGAAGATATTGTTTTAGATTCATTCGCAGGGACAGGAACTACTGCACACGCAGTATTGGAACTCAACAAAGAAGATGGGGGTAATCGTAAATTCATTTTGGTTGAACAAGAAGATTACTCCAATACCATAACAGCCGAAAGAGTCCGTAGGGTTATCAAAGGCGTAAAAACTGCCAAAAGTGAATTGCTTAAAAAAGGAACAGGCGGTTCATTCAGTTACTTTGAATTGGGCGACACTATCGAAATGGAAAGTTTGTTGAGAGGTAAAAATTTACCGACTTACACAGAATTTGCCCGATACCTTTTCTACACAGCCACAGGCGAAGAGTTTAACGAAAAGGCAATCAATGAAAAAACAGGCTTTATTGGAGAAAGCAAAAACTATGAAGTGTATCTGTTTTATAAAGCCGAATTGGATTGGCTCAAGAAAAATGCGTTGACCTTGGAGCTTTGCAAATCGCTTCCAAAATTCAAAAACAAACAGCGTTTAGTTTTTGCCCCTGCAAAATACGTGGATGACCATACTTTGTTGGATTACCGAATTGACTTTTGCCAGTTGCCTTACGAAATTTATAGAATACAAAGATGATTGAGCCGATTCCATATTTCTATGAAAGCATCAATCGCAACGCTATTGTGGTAAAACCCAAAAAACCGTTGTTTGATTGGATAAATTTCATTTATCCTGAAAGTCCTGTTTCTGAGAAAGAAGAAGGAAATATTTATCTCATTCGGGAAATGGACAGCAACGAAGCAATAGAAAAATGGCTGAAACGGAATTTTGACCAGATTTTTCAAAACGAATTGAACGATTGGCATACGGACGAAAAAGATTGGC
>JAQVDG010000212.1 GCA_028698395.1 Weeksellaceae bacterium | reverse complement strand
TGCTGAGCATAAGGGACTACTCCACTCACTGATTCAACCAGTGTAGTTCCAGGAGCTCCTCCATCATCCTCATAAAAATTAATACTCAATGAGGTAACCGGTTCTCCGGCAATATTAACCTCAATTGATTGAACATTTAATGTGTTACCAGCAGAAACGAAAAAGTCGTCTGCTACTCTGAAATTTGAACTTGACAGAATGTTAAATGCTTCGTCTAGTCCATTACTATCATCCCCCTGATCACAATCATCGGCGAATGTTCCAAATACTCCCAAACTAATTTGTCCGGAGTAAGTGCCTCCAAACGTAAAACTTCCTTTAAAGAGCGACTCATTAAAAGATGTTTCCGTTTGAAGCTGAGATCGATTTGCTTCCGGCGATGATGTTGTGTCCCAAGGGATTGCCTTTACTGGGAACGTCAACGCCAAAAACAACGGTACTAAGAGTAATAGTACCTTGCTTAAAGATAAATACTTTCTCATGCGTCAAAATTTTTAATTAATTGCCCACTAAAGTATTATAATTTTTTTAATTTTAAAAAAAAAAATGAACTATTTTAATTAACACACTCAAAATCAATGTATAAATCTTATCGTCTAAATTTCAAAAAACCAAGCCGAACTTCACGCGAAATTCTTACTCAAAAAGAAACTTTTCTTTTAGTTTTTAATGATGTCATTCACAAAGATTCTAAATTCATTGGTGAAGCTGCCTTATTTAGAGGTTTGAGTGCCGATGATGTACCCGGCTACGAAGAAAAATTAAAATCTGTTTGTGAAAACTTTGATTTTCAAAATTTAGATTGGTGGGAAGATTTGCGAGAATTCCCATCAATTCAATTTGGGTTGGAACAAGTAATAAAAGCAAAAAAAACTTACCAGGACAAAAAATTCAGTGATGAGTTCAATCCCCTATTGTTTGAATCAGAGTTTACTGAAGGTAAAAAAGGCATTCCTATCAACGGACTGATTTGGATGGGAAATCCTGATTTTATGAAAGTTCAAATCAAAGAAAAATTAGCTCAAAATTTCCGCTGCATTAAACTCAAAATCGGAGTGAATTGGGAAGAAGAAAAATTAATTTTAAAAAATCTGCGAAATGAGTTTTCGGAAAATGATTTAGAGCTTCGAGTAGATGCCAATGGTGCTTTTAATTTTTATCAAGCTCAAATTGTTTTACAAGAATTGGCTGATTTGAAAATTCATTCGATTGAACAACCCATCAAAGCCGGGCAAATTCAAGAAATGGCAGAGCTTTGTCAAACCACTCCGACTCCGATTGCTTTGGACGAAGAATTAATCGGTATTTTTCAAAAAAATGATAAACAAAAATTAATTGAAATCATCCAACCGCAATACATTATATTAAAACCCAGTTTGGTCGGTGGTTGGCGAGGAAGTGAGGAATGGATTGAAATCGCAGAAAACTTCAATGTCGGCTGGTGGATTACATCTGCTTTGGAAAGCAACATCGGGCTGAATGCCATTGCACAATGGACTTTCACACTCAACAATCCCCTACCGCAAGGATTGGGAACCGGTGGTTTGTTTACTAATAATTTTAATTCCCGATTAAAAGTAGTCGGCGATCAACTCTTTTTTCTTTAATTTTGAAACATGAAAAAAATCGTTTTTCTTTTCGGCTTATTTTTGGTTTTTTCTTGTAACCAACAGAAAATATTAACTTCTGAAAATCAGTTTGCCCTACAAGAAATCAAAAAATTCCAAAATGAGTTAATCAATGAATGGAACCAACCCGAAACCACACCTTTAAAAGAAAATGAAAAAGCAGGTTTTCAAGGGATACATTTTTTTCCAATCGACTTAAAATACAGAATCAATGCGGATTTTAGTCCAATTAAAAACGGAACAATTCATCCTTTTCCTACTTCTGCCAATCGAATAAAACAATACAAAGAATACGGAAAAATCAATTTCTCAATTGACAATCAAGAGTTTGAATTGACTATTTATCAATCTGACCCACCGATTAAAGATTACGAAAGCAGTTTGTTTTTACCTTTTTTTGATGAAACCAACGGAGAAACTTCCTACGGCGGCGGCCGTTATTTGGATTTGGAAATTTCTGATATTCAAAATGGAAAAATTTTGATTGACTTCAATCAGGCATACAACCCGTATTGCGCTTACAGCAACTATTACAATTGTCCGATTCCGCCTGCCAATAATTATTTAGAAACTGAAATAAAAGCCGGCGTAAGTTACAAACAATGATAATTTTAGATTTTTCAACACAACAATTGGATGCTTTAAATCCTAAAATTTTCTGGGAGAAATCCATTCTTGATTTTTTAAATGAATGGAACTCAAACCATGATTATATCATTGCGCATACTTCGGGTTCTACCGGAAAACCTAAAGAAATCCGTTTATCCAAAAAATCGATGAAACTCAGCGCAAAACTCACCGGAGAATTTTTTAATTTACAAAAAGGAAATACTGCTTTATTATGTATGCCGGTAAATTTTATTGCCGGAAAAATGATGATTGTAAGAGCAATTGAACTTGGTTTGAAATTATTTTGTGTCGAAGCAAAAAGTCAAATTGATTTGGAAAAATTTCCTTCTTTGGATTTTGTACCAATGACACCAATGCAAGTCGAAAAATCATTTGATTCCATTCAAAAAATCAAAACTTTACTGATTGGTGGCGCACCTTTGTCAGATGATTTAAGAACTAAATTGATTCAAACAAAAGTAAAAGTTTATGAATCTTACGGAATGACGGAAACCATTACTCACATTGGATTAAAAGAAATTTCAGAAGAATTTTTCACTGTCCTAAATCAAGTGAAAATAAAAAAAGACGACCGAAATTGTTTGGTAATAAAAACGCCTTATTTTGAAGAAGAAGTTGTCACCAATGATTTGGTGGAAATCACAGATGAAAAGTACTTCAAATGGTTGGGACGTTTTGATAATGTCATTAATTCCGGCGGAATTAAATTGATTCCGGAACAAATCGAAGAAAAATTGAAACCTTATATCCAAAAAGAGTTCATCGTCAGTTCTAAACCTGATGCAATTCTGGGAGAAAAATTAATCTTAATCATCGAAAGTGATACGTTTGATTTTTCACTTCCGGACGGATTATTGGGAAAATTTGAAAAGCCCAAGGAAATCCTTTTCATCAAAGAATTTCCAAGAACTGAAAGTGGTAAAATCAAAAGAAATTTTAAGACGATTTCTTAATCAGAAAATACATTCCGGAATACCAATAAGAACCTTCTCCACTGTATTTTGAACAATGAATAGAATCAAAAACAATTTTAATTGTATAAGAACCTATTTGGGTTTCTATCGATAAATCTTCTACATCGTTATTATTTGAAAGTTGGATATAATCATCAAAAAATTGCTGAATCTGAGGTTGCAAATCGACTGTTTCTTTATGGTTCAAACTCAATTTAAATTGAGTGTCCGTACGGTCTAATTTTAATTTATCCTCACCCAAATTCACTTCATCTTCATTCAATTTTTCACTTAAAATAATATAATCATAATCCTCTGTTTCATAAACACTTTTTAAATTATTCAATCGAATATAATTTGCTTGATATTCCGGATTTTCTTCATCTTTTATGACTTCTTTAAATTCATTTCGGAAATTCCAATAACGGTAATTCTTTTTCGGCAAATTTTCTAATTGTTTTTCACTTAAAAACCCGGTCAAATAGTCGCGTTGGTTTCGATTATCCAAAAAATCAAATTTATCTTCAATCTGACTAACAACTGTTAATTTCACTTCCTGACTAAAATCGATTTTCCCGTCTTTGAGCAAATTATTTTCAATTAAAATTCTGACTAAATCATTTTTCTGACTGTTTTTTGCTACTGAAAAAGCATTTAAATAAGGAAAAATTAAGGCGAATAATCCAAAAACAAACAAAGAAACCGGAATGAACTTAATTGTCGATTTTGCATAAAAAGTAAAATACACGAAAATTGAACTCAACCAAATTGCCAACAATAAAACAAAATAGCGTGCTTCTGTAAATCCGTATTCCAAAACCCGGGTGAAAATCGCCACAAAAAGCAAAACCAACAAGGGAATTAAAGTATAATAAAAGATTTTACTGAACATTCTCACCCAAGATTTTTCGGTTTGTTCCTTCAACGGATGAACTAATAATAATGCTAAAATTCCCAAAACAGAATAAACCAAAACCAAATAAGAAACCCAGCCGCGAGGTAATTCCCAATTGATGAGAATTTTGAGCGAATACAAATAAAGGATGACCAAATAAATAATCAATAAAGGAATCAAAATAAATTGAGTGAAAAACTTGAGTACCACCGGATAATCCGTTTTCTTTTCCAAACTTTTCAATCCTTCAATATTGAACAAAGCAAAAATGAAAGTACTTCCAAAAATCAAAAAGAAAAGAAAGGTTTCAAAATAACGATTTCCATCAAAATCCATAGTAAAAAGATGGTCAACAGCTGCAATTGCCAACTCGATTCCACCACATAAAACACCGGTAAAAATAACTGTCAGAAAGAAATTGACAAATAATTTCTTGTTGTATTCCCAAAAATCAGTTTCTGAATTTTCTTTTTTCAAATACGGGACAAAAGCAACTAATAAATGTGCCATGACATAAGACGGAATCAACAAAAATGCAAATTTTTCATTAAAATCGTCTTCGTTTGCCGGAAACAAAAAATAATAACCAACCAAAAAAGGAAGAAGTAAGAATTCTAAAAAAGAATACTTCGGATTTCGTTGCGATAACATTCGTAAAGCAAAAGAAAGAGAAATTCACAACGCAGCAACCATCAAAATTTT
>JAQVDG010000211.1 GCA_028698395.1 Weeksellaceae bacterium | reverse complement strand
GAACAAGAATATTTCCTGCTTTTGCAGCTTGTCCCCCGAAAATCTTAACACCCAAACGTTTTGAGTGCGATTCGCGACCGTTTTTGGAACTACCAACTCCTTTCTTATGTGCCATTTTTACTTAATTTTCTGATTTGTAATTTACTTTTTAAACTAATCCAATTACCCGATTGAAACAACTTCAATTTTGGTAAACTGTTGACGGTGACCGTTTTTCTTTTTGTAACCTTTTCTTCTTTTCTTTTTGAAAACGATTACTTTATCACCTTTCACGTGTTCAACGATTTTAGCAACTACGCTGAACCCGTCTATAACCGGGGCGCCAACTTGCACGCTTCCGTTGTCAGTCAATAATACACGGTCAAAAGTAACTTCTGAACCTGCATCACCTTGTAAACGGTTTACGTATAATTGTTGGTCTTTCTCAACTTTGTACTGAAGCCCTGCTATTTCTACAATTGCATACATTATACTATAATTTTATTATTTTTTCGGACGGCAAATGTAAGAATTTATTATTTAATTACAAGCATTTGATTTAGAAGTTTTTTCCATTCAATTATTTTATCCCTAATTTTCTTTTAAACTAAATGTAAGAAAACAAGAATTACGAACTTAATCGTCCTTTTTATTGAATATTTTGTAATAAATTTCATTTTTTATTACGGAATATTCAAGCATTTTTTATTTTTTTTATTTATAATCAATTTAAATTAGCGTGTTTTCTCAATTTTAGCCAAATAAAATATCCTTAAACTTTGAGTGACATGAATAGTTCGTAAATTTACACGCTGATAAATAGTTCTAAAATATGGATACATCATTTGATTATATTCCGATAGTCATTTTGTTTATATTGGCATTCGGTTTTGTGGTAGGTACCATTATTCTTACCCATTATTTAGGGCCGAAACGGAGCACAGACGAAAAATTGGACAACTTCGAGAGTGGAATTGAACAAATCGGAAATGCTCGTCGTCCTTTTTCAATTAAATACTATTTAGTAGCCATTCTATTTGTTTTGTTTGATGTGGAAGTGATATTCTTTTATCCTTATGCTGTCAAATTTAAAGAATTAGGATGGGAAGGTTTTGCGGCAGTCGGCACATTTGTCGGACTGTTTTTAATCATGTATATTTATGCAAGAAAAAAAGGTGCTTTCAATTGGGAAAAGTAAGCACATTTAATTAAAATTTAATAAAATGATTTACAATAAACGACCGGTAACACACAATACTAACGTAAAATTAGTAGAACACCCCGGAGGATATGACGGAGAAGGCTTTGGTACTATGCAATTATCAAAAATCGTTGGTTTAGCACGTAAAAACTCAATTTGGCCTTTACCTTTTGCCACCAGTTGTTGCGGAATCGAATTTATGGCAACCATGGCAGCTCATTACGATTTAGCACGATTTGGAAGTGAACGTTTAGCCTTTACACCAAGACAATGCGATGTTTTAATGGTAATGGGAACTATCGCCAAAAAAATGGCACCTATTGTTAAACAAGTTTATATCCAAATGGCAGAACCACGCTGGGTGATTGCCGTTGGGGCTTGTGCAAGTAGCGGCGGAATTTTTGATTCCTATTCCGTTTTACAAGGAATTGACCAGATTATTCCGGTTGTTGTTTCTGTTCCGGGTTGTGCGCCCCGGCCAGAAGCTATTCTTGACGGTATCCTGAGAGTTCAGGAATTAGTAGAAACAGAAAGTATCCGAAGAAGGGAAAGCCCCGAATATCAGGAATTATTAAGAAGCTACGGTATATCATAAAATTCAGCTATGTTGGACAATCAATTTGTTTTTCAAAAATTACACGAGAAATTTGGTGAGGTCATCTTCGGATATGAAGAAAACTTCGATTTATTAGCAGTTCATGCCGATAAAGAATTCAATCTAAAGATTCTTCAATTTTTATACGACGAAGAAGACTTAGCTTTTCGTTTTATGACCGATTTAACCGCTATTCATTATCCGGAGAACAAAGGAGAGGAATTAGTGCTTACTTATCTTTTATATAATATGCCTAAAAATTTTCATCTTCGTTTGAAATTTGCTTTGGACATTAAAAAACCTGACATTTATACAGCAACTTCTCTTCATCCAACTGCCAACTGGTTAGAAAGAGAATGCTATGACTTTTTTGGAGTAAACTTCGTTGGTCACCCAAATTTAATTCGGATTATGAACGTAGAGGAAATGGATTATTTCCCATTGAGAAAAGAATTTCCTTTGGAAGACCAAACCCGAAGAGATAAAGACGATGATATGTTTGGACGCGGAGGAAACTTTAACTTAGGTAAAATGAACATTTAAGGAGTAATGTTATGAAGGAAACGAAAAACAAAAAAAAGAAAGACCAAAATATCAGCTTACCTAAAGGTTCTTTAGGACAAACGACCAATACCGTCAATTTAGGACCTACCCACCCTGCAACCCATGGTGTTTTCCAAAATATTTTGGAAATGGACGGAGAAAGAATCTTAAAAGCAACTTCAACCGTTGGATATATCCATCGTGCATTTGAAAAAATAGCAGAACGAAAAGCATTGTATCAGGTTACACCACTAACCGACCGCTTAAATTACTGCTCTGCTCCCATCAATAATTTAGGATGGCACATGACCGTCGAAAAATTAGTCGGAATCGAAATTCCTAAACGAGTTTCCTATTTGCGGGTTATCATCATGGAATTAGCGAGGATTTCTGACCATTTAATCTGTAATTCAATTACAGGAGTGGATTCAGGTGCTTTTTCCGGATTCTTATACGTGATGCAATACCGGGAATTGATTTACGAAATTTATGAAGAAATTTGTGGTGCTCGTTTGACAACCAATATCGGAAGAATTGGAGGATTTGAACGAGATTTCAGCCAAACAGCTTGGGAGAAATTAGATAAGTTTTTAGAAGAATATCCAAAAGTTCTGAAAGAATTTGAAGATTTATTCAACCGAAACCGAATTTTCATGGATCGTACACAAGGTGTAGGTGGAATTTCAGCAGAAAGAGCTTTGGCTTACGGATTTACCGGACCGAATTTAAGAGCAGCCGGAGTTGATTATGACATTCGGGTTCAAAAACCTTATTCCCGATATGAAGAATTTGATTTGCAAATTCCAATCGGAACAACCGGAGACGTTTATGACCGTTACATGGTTCGAAACGAAGAAATGTGGCAATCCATGAATTTAATTAAACAAGCTATCCAAAAAATAAACGATTTAAAAGGAGATGAAGCAACAAAACATCACGCTGATGCACCGGGATTCTATCTGCCTTTAAAAGAAAAAGTTTACACTAAAATGGAAGAAATGATTCACCATTTCAAAATCATTTACGGTGAAGTGGATATTCCGGTTGGAGAAGTGTACAATGCAGTAGAGGGAGCTAATGGAGAATTGGGCTTTTATCTGATTAGCGATGGAGGGCGTTCCGCTTATCGACTGCATTTCAGAAGACCTTGCTTCATCTATTATCAAGCGTATGCTGAAATAATTGAAGGAGCCATGCTAAGTGATGCAATTTTAACGATGAGTAGTTTGAATTTAATTGCAGGTGAATTAGATGCTTAATTTAAAAGTAAATAGTAAATTTAAATGATTTGAGATAAAACTCAAATCAACTAATATAAAAAACAAAGAAAAATGGCGAAAGTTCAATTTTCAGACGAAGCATACAAAAAGATACAGGAAATCATTACTCGCTATCCCGAAGGAAAGCAAAAAAGTGCCTTGATTCCTACGCTTCACATTGCACAAGCCGAATCTAACGGATGGTTAAGTCCGGAAGTAATGGAGCACGTTGCTGAAATTTTAAATATATTACCGGTAGAAGTATATGAAGTGGCGACTTTCTATACGATGTTCAACTTAAAACCGGTTGGAAAATACGTATTAGAAGTTTGTCAAACCGGACCTTGTGCAATTTGCGGTTCGGATAAAATCATTGAGCACATCAAGAAAAAACTAAACATTGAAATCGGAGGAACTTCTGCCGATGGTTTATTCACCTTAAAACCATCTGAATGTTTAGGTGCTTGTGGTTATGCTCCGATGATGCTGTTGGGAAAACACTATCAGGAGCATTTAACGATTGAAAAAGTAGATGAAATTTTGGAAGAATTGAAAAATCAAGCCTGATGGGAGAGACTTTATTATTATTGAAACACAGAGACGTTCCGGGCATTCGTAATTACGATGTGTATCGGGCGCACGATGGATATAAAGCGGTTGAAAAAGCATTCAACATGACACAAGAAGAAATTCTGGAAGAAGTCAAAACTTCAGGATTAAGAGGTCGTGGAGGTGCAGGGTTCCCAACCGGTATGAAATGGAGCTTCTTAGCCAAACCCGAAGGAATTCCTCGCCATTTAGTAATCAATGCTGACGAATCTGAACCGGGAACTTTCAAAGATCGTTTTTTAATGGAATATATTCCACATATTCTAATTGAAGGAATTATCATTTCATCCTATTGTTTAGGAAGCAATACTTCCTATATCTACATCCGAGGAGAATACGTTTGGATAGCTGAAATATTAGAAAATGCCATTGCCGAAGCAAAAGCCAACGGATGGTTAGGAAAAGATATAAAAGGAAGTGGATTTGATTTGGAAATTTACGTTCAAAGAGGAGCTGGAGCCTATATTTGTGGAGAAGAAACCGCTTTGCTTGAAAGTATAGAAGGAAAAAGAGGAAATCCGAGAATTAAACCTCCTTTCCCTGCTGTAAAAGGGCTTTGGGGAAGACCAACCGTAGTAAATAACGTAGAATCCATTGCCTCTGTAGCTCCTATTATCAATATGGGAGGAGCAGAATACGCAAAAAT
>JAQVDG010000210.1 GCA_028698395.1 Weeksellaceae bacterium | reverse complement strand
AAAACCGCCTCCTCCGAAATGACCACCGAAAATATCGCCAAAATGAGAGAAAATGTCTTCCATATTCATTCCACCGCCACTAAATCCTCCTGCATCTCCCATACCGGCATGACCGAATTGGTCATAACGAGCTTTTTTCTGAGGATCGCTCAAAACTTCATAAGCTTCTGCTGCTTCTTTGAATTTCTCTTCTGCCTCTTTATTGTCCGGATTTTTGTCAGGATGGTACTTAATAGCCATTTTCCGATAGGCTTTTTTGATTTCTTCCGGACTTGCAGATTTGGAAACTTCTAATATTTCGTAATAATCTCTTTTTGACATATTCTATTGTATAATTGCACGATTTGGAATGCAATGATTTGGTTAAAAATTTTATAATCCAACGACTACTTTTGCATAGCGGATAACTTTATCACTGAGAAAGTAACCGGTTTCTACTATATCTACAATTTTTCCTTTTAAATCTTCCGTAGGAGCAGGAATTTGAGTAATAGCTTCCATAATGTCCACATCAAAATCATCACCTACTTGAATTTCAATAGCTTTCAGACCTTTGTTTCGTAAAGTGTCAGTTAATTTGGATTGAATCAAAAGAAATCCGGTCGAATGGTCATTCTCTCCCGATTTTTCAATTAATTTTAACGCTCTTTCAAAATCATCCAAAACAGGTAGTAATGAGGTGATTACCTCTGAATTAGCCGTTTTGAAAATATCCAAACGTTCTTTATTTGTTCTTTTTTTGAAGTTATCAAATTCAGCAAATAAACGTAAATATTGCTCTTTTTCTTTTTGTAATTGTTCTTTTAAAGTGTCAATTTCGGATGATTTGTTGTCTGTGTTTTCTTGATTATCAGTCAATTCATCCTTTGTTTCTTCGTTAAGCGTATTCTCTGACATTTTTATTATTTTTCTCCTGTCAAGTCAAAAACATTGCCAACACGAGTTTTGTGACTTTTTGGCAGATGATGAAAGTGAGTTAAAAGAAAAAGAAACACGTTTTAATTTCACTTATCTTTAGCCCCAAAATAAAATATGAAACGAATAACTTTACTTTTTGGTAGTTTTTATGGAGCTTCTTCTGTGATTTTAGGAGCTTTTGGAGCACATGCGTTTAAGAAAATTTTATCGGTAGAAAAATTACAGAGTTTTGAAACCGGAGTGAAATACCAAATGTATCATGCCTTGCTTTTAGTTGCTATCGGTTTGTTTTTACGATTTAAAACAAAATGGGAAAAAGGTGCGGCTTGGGCATTTATCATTGGTGTTTTCTTGTTTTCATTCAGTATTTATTTATTATCCTTTGCTGATTACTGGGAAATTAATTTTAGTGTATTAGGACCGGTGACACCTTTGGGAGGTTTATTTATGGTAATAGGATGGTTTTTATTGCTGATTTATTTTGCTCAAAAAAATCAAAAATGAAATTTAGCAGAATATTTTCCTAAAATAATTTTGAAATCAAAAAATAGCTATATATTTGCACACCATTTGAAAAAATGTAAAAGTTAGAAGCAATGAAAAGAACATTTCAACCCAGCAACAGAAGAAGAAGAAATAAACACGGATTTCGTGAGAGAATGGCAACCAAAAACGGGCGTAAAATTTTAGCAGCTCGTAGAAAAAGAGGCAGAAAACAATTAACGATTAGCGAAGTTAGAGCTAAACGCTAAATGTTACTATTATAGTAAAAAGACCAAGCCCGGGAGTTTTTCTTTCGGGCTTTTTTATATCTTTGTTCCCATATAAATTCAGAAAAATGTCAGACACCGTTGTCAAATTGGAAAGAGCCTTTGTTTATCAAAGAAATTATTTGGTCTTAAGCAATATAGATTTTGAATTACAAGAAGGAGAATTTTCTTATTTAATAGGAAAAACAGGAAGTGGAAAAAGTAGTCTTCTGAAAATTCTTTATGGTGATTTACCATTAAAAGAAGGCTATGGAAAAGTAGTCGGAATTGAATTAAACGGTATGAAAACGAGTAAAATCCCTAATTTAAGAAGACATTTAGGAATTGTTTTTCAGGATTTTCAGCTTTTATTGGATCGAAATGTTGAGAAGAATTTGGCATTTGTACTAAAAGCCACGGGCTGGTCAGATAAAAAATTAATCAACGATCGTATTGATGAAGTTTTGGAAAGTGTTGGCATGATTTCAAAGAAAAAAATGTTGCCTTTTCGACTTTCAGGTGGTGAACAACAACGGATTGCCATTGCTCGGGCATTATTAAATCAGCCGAATTTAATATTGGCAGACGAACCAACCGGAAACTTAGACCCGGAAACTTCTTCTGAAATTATGAATTTGATTTTAAATCTCTCAAAAGAAAAAAATGTTGCCGTTTTGATGGCAACACATGATTATAATATCATTCAGAAATTTCCGGCAAAAACTTTCCGTTGTGAAGATGGAAAAGTAGCTGTAATTGAACATGAAACCTTATTTTAATTAAATTTTATCTTGATACGGATACAATTTAATTCTGTATTGAATCTTTGATTTTCTTTGTATGAATTTTAAAATCCGATCGGAATTTAAACCTACCGGAGACCAGCCACAGGCAATTCGGTCTTTGGTAAATGGGATTTTGTCCGACGATAATTACCAAACTCTTTTGGGTGTTACCGGTTCAGGAAAAACTTTTACCATTGCTAATGTAGTACAAGAAGTTCAGCGTCCAACTTTAGTTTTGGCTCATAATAAGACTTTAGCAGCCCAATTGTTCATGGAATTTAAAGAGTTTTTTCCGGAAAATGCTATTGAATATTTTGTTTCGTATTATGATTATTACCAACCGGAAGCCTATGTTCCTTCGATTGGACTTTATATTGAAAAGGATTTATCCATTAATGAGGAAATAGAAAAATTACGTTTAAGCACTACCTCTTCTTTACTTTCCGGAAGAAGAGATGTTTTGGTGGTAGCCTCGGTTTCGTGTTTGTATGGAATTGGAAATCCGACCGAATTTCATAAAAATATTATTTCATTAGAAGTAAATCAAACGATTTCTCGGACTCAATTTTTGCAAAAATTAGTGGCTTCACTTTATTCCCGAACAGAAGCCGATTTTGCACGAGGAACTTTTCGAGTTCGGGGCGATGTAACGGATATTTTTCCGGCCTATTCCGACCAAGGCGTTCGAATTCATTTTTTTGGTGATACTATTGAAGAAATTGAAACGATAGATCCTTCAAGTGGAAAAAGATTGGCATTCTTAGATAAAATTAATCTTTATCCGGCAAATTTATTTGTTACTTCTCCTGAATCTTTACATGCTGCCATAAAAAACATTCAAATTGATTTAGGAAAACAGGTCGCTTATTTTCAGGAAATCGGAAAGAATTTAGAAGCCAAACGTTTGCAGGAAAGAACTGAGTTTGATGTGGAAATGATGAAGGAATTAGGTTATTGTTCCGGAATTGAAAACTATTCTCGCTATTTAGACGGACGATTACCGGGAACTCGTCCTTTCTGTTTGTTGGATTATTTTCCGGAAGATTATCTGATGGTAATTGATGAATCTCATGCTACTATTCCTCAAGTTCATGCGATGTACGGAGGAGACCGGAGTCGAAAAGAAAATTTGGTGGAATATGGATTTCGATTACCGGCGGCTTTGGATAACCGACCTTTGAAGTTTGAAGAATTTGAATCCATGCAAAATCAAGTAATTTATGTTTCGGCAACACCTGCTAATTATGAATTGGAGAAATCGGATGGAGTAGTGGTGGAACAGATTATTCGTCCGACCGGTTTGTTGGACCCAATTATAGAAGTTCGCTCGTCTTTGAATCAAATGGATGATTTGATGGAAGAAATTCAAAAGCGAAACGAGGAAGATGAACGAACCTTGGTTACAACTTTGACCAAGCGAATGGCGGAAGAATTAACCAAATATTTAATTCGTTTCGGTGTGCGAACACGTTATATTCATTCGGATGTTGATACTTTGGAACGAGTTCAGATTATGCAGGATTTACGAGCCGGTTTGTTTGATGTTTTGGTGGGTGTGAATTTACTTCGGGAAGGTTTGGACTTACCGGAAGTTTCATTGGTAGCAATTTTGGATGCAGATAAAGAAGGATTTTTACGAAATCATCGTTCTTTAACTCAAACTTCGGGGCGTGCTGCACGAAATGTAAATGGAAGAGTGATTATGTATGCGGATAAAATCACAGTTTCTATGCAAAAAACAATAGATGAAACTAACCGAAGAAGAGAAATTCAAATTAAATACAATACGGAACATAATAAAAAACCGGAACCGCTGAATAAGAAAATTACGGTTATCAATACTAAAGCAGAGCAGTTTGAGATTAATCCGTATGAACAAAAATCGTTGTCAACTTTTGCTGCAGAAGAAAAAACGGAATTTAAAAAACTGTCTTCCGATGATAAACAAAAGAAAATCAAAGAACTACAGAGTAAAATGGAAAAAGCGGCTCAGGAACTTGACTTTATTGAAGCGGCTAAATTTCGGGATATGATTAAGGAATTGAAGGAAAGTTAATAGTATTCCATCACTCCAAACTTAACTGCAATTCTTCCCATTGATTCATGATTTTATCCAATTCATTTTTTAATTGAGTATAATTTTTTAAATCTTCATCAGAATGACCGGATTCAAATTTCTTTTCCAGATTGATGATTTCTTCTTCTATTTCTGTGATTTTTTCTTCTAATTTTTCGATTTGATTCTTAATTCGGTTTTGTTCTTTTTGTTTTTCCCGACTAAATAAAGTATTTTCATTTTGTTTAGAATTCGTTGGTTTTAAGGCAGAAGAATTTTCTACTTTCTCGATTTCACGGAAGCTTCTGACTTTTCGTTCGGATAA
>JAQVDG010000209.1 GCA_028698395.1 Weeksellaceae bacterium | reverse complement strand
ATTGCAAATATACCATTTACCAGCAACCGTTTTTCTCTTTTATTCATACTGCCATAAAATAAACTATAAACAGGACTGGCTCAACTTTGTCAGGTCGCATTATTCCAACTCAAAGAATAAAGGTGCTGTTTTTGATAAGAACGAGGGAACATTCAAAATTGAGAAGAAAGGTGAAATTGAATCAATCAATTACGATGAATACAAAACCTGGACAAATCGGATTTACAACAAGCTCTTAAGCGGAAAAAGCATTTTACCAGAATTTTACCGGTGGTCTAAAAATGGCAACAAACTTCATTTCGACATTATCAGAATTTACCAACAAAATATTAGAAACATGAAAAAAGAAACCATTGACAAACTGTTAGAACTTGCCGACTTCATTATTGATGACCGAAGCGAGGATGAAATAAAAAAATTTATCTCAAAATTGAATGGTGCTTCAAAAGCACACGAATTACGGAGGTTTTTACTCGGTCTTGTTTCAGAAAATTACAACAAAGACCATGATAAGCCATTAATAACCGTGAAAGATTACACCGATTATCTTTTTAGCGATTCCGGCAACACAGGTGAACTTCGTGATGTATTACTTATTGCAATTTACCAAAAAATGCACGAGTTAAATCTCAAAATAGAATTGCCTGAAGAAAGTGTTGAAAATGTTGAACAATAAAAATTGATAAAAATGAAAAATTTAAAAGCTCAAGGATTTGTATTATTGGATGTTGATGCAGTTGCACTGAACAATGCAGGGAAAAACAATTCAAGTAACTTCGACAATGCGGTTGCAACCAAAAGAATTCGCAAAAATGGCCGAACATATGTATATGTTTCAGGACAAGCATGGCGGTCGTGGTGGCGTGACTCTTTACAAAAAAATCTTAATTGGGAATTATCGCCTGTTACACGCGAGGCAAAAATTGCATTCACCGATGCCAATCCGTTAAAATATGCCGATGATGATGTATTTGGTTACATGAAAGCTGCGAAAGAAGTTGTTCTGGATGAGGATGGCAATACTAAAAAAGACAAGAAAGGGAAAGATGTTACCGAAAATGTTACAGTTACAAGAATCTCACCATTAAAAAATTCTGCAATTATCTCGGTTGCATCTGTGAATCCAGAAGAAAACTGGTCAAGTATGGCACGTCAGGAGGGAGATTCTGTTCCCTATGGCAAACATGAATACAGTGCTATAATGAAAGGAATGTTCAGCATAGACCTCTCCCAGATAGGAACTTTTTCTAACTACAACAAAACCGGATATGTGAACTTATCGGACATTCTTAAAAAAGAGGCTTTGGATAACGGAGCTATTGAAATTGAGGACGAATATGTACCCAATCATAAACTGATTAGAATTAAAAGAGAAACGCGTGTAAAAAGGGTTGTGGATACAATTCAGGCTTTAAAAAACATCTCGGGAGGAGCAATGCAAACCAACAACATGGGAGATATTACTCCTAAATTTATCGTATTGGCTACCACAAAAACTGGTAACCATCCATTTTCTCATATTGCAACAAGATCCGGCGCTTATGATGAATATGCTACACTTGACATTGATGCACTGAAAGAAGCAATAAAAGATTATAAAAGTGATTTTGAAGGTAAAATATTTATAGGCAAAAGGGCAGGATTTATGGATGAGAAAAATAATGCCTTGGCAGAATTGGCTGATGAATTATCTGAATTAATCGAGTTAAAAACAGTGAACGAAGCAATTGATACATATTGTGAACAGATTAATAATCAAATGGATTAGACATGAAGGTTTACCGTATAAAATTATCATCCTGGACGGCAAGCTTTCGGTATCCCAATCTGATATCCGGGTTCCAACCTACTCTTGAAGTGCCCCCAGTCAGCACAGTTCTGGGTTTAGTTAATGCTGCCGCCGGACATTACATTGAGTTTTCGAAGTTAATTATTGGATATTATTTTGAATACGGAGCAAAAGCCACTGATTTGGAAACCATTTATCAAATCGAACTCAAAACAACCAAACAGGGTGCATATCCTTCCAATTTAACCAAATCGAACATCATCAATCGTGAATTTCTTTATGATTGTCGACTTTTTATTTACATTGAGGATGAGCAAATAAAAGAATATTTCCTTAAACCTTATTATTCTTTAGTTCTTGGACGTAGCGGAGACTTAGTAACCGTTGATGCAATTGATACTATTAATTTAATAGAGAATACATCTCCGGGTAACATCAAAGGCCAGGTAATTCCATTCACTGGGAATTATCTTCCGGGAGAAATTCAAGCGTTGCCCAAATATTTCACCAACACTATTCCGCGAAAGAATCTTGGGACCGAGCCATATTCTGTTATTTCTTATAAATCCAACAATATTGGCAGTGACAGCCTTAATACCTACACCGATGTTATTGATGATAAAAAAATTGATATCTACTTTCATCAATTGAATTTTTCGAAATATTAATAAATCCTGGCAGATTTTATAAACCTGCCAGGATTTATTTAATTTGCAGATGGCTTTGAAAACATGGAACTATTAGCAAAATCAAATCCACAACAAACTTTAAAAGAGCATATTGAAGATGCATTAAAGATTGAGAAAATACTTAAACGCTCATTTCCCATAATCGAAAACATGCACGATCTAACAAATTTTTGGGATATGCTAAGAGGAAGTATTGTATTTCATGACCTGGGGAAAGCCCATAGTGAATTTCAAAAACTATTATTGGGACAAACGCATGATTGGAAACATCAACGTCATGAATTATTTTCTTTGCCCTTTGTACAATCGTTGAATAAGAAAGATAAAGAACTCATTTATCTGGTCGTTGCAGGTCATCATAAAGATTTTGAAACCCTCATCCAAAGCCTAGAAAGTTATGGAATGGAAGATGACGAAATTGGCCTTAATTTAGAAGGTACGGAAAAAATAAGCACATTTGAAGAAGAGTTTAAAAAAGTTCCTGTGGACCGGATATTGTATTTATTAAAATCCTATGGTTTTGAATTAAATTCACTGACTATTCATAACCCAAAATCAATTCTACAACAGTTCGTGAGAAAAAAATTTACAGATAGAAAAGAACTAATTAAACTGCTTTTACTGGCTGGTGCATTTAAACAATGCGATCACCTGTCTTCAGCAGGAATTGAAAGGATTTTCAATCTAGACCACAACGACTTTCAATATATAAATAAAACCGGCTTTCAATTATATGAACATCAAAAAAAAGCAAGTTTATTAAAAGGTCATGCAATCCTGACTGCTCCAACCGGTGCGGGGAAAACAGAAACAGCACTGCTTTGGCTTCAAAATCAGATTAATACACTAGGCAATGGACGAGTCTTCTACATTCTGCCATTCACAGCCTCCATTAATGCAATGTTTGAACGAATAGAGAAAAATATTCCGGGAAAGATCGGACTATTACATGGAAAATTATCTGCATTTATTGAAGCAAAATTTGAAAATGACGACTCAGTTGACGATAATCGCAAAAAGGAAATTAAGGAACAGTATAAAACACTTATAAAACCACTAAAAATAGTCACTCCTTTTCAATTATTGAAAAATATTTTTGCTTTAAAAGGTTTTGAAAAGAACTTATTTGAATGGGCTGGGGGTATTTTATTATTGATGAAATCCATGCTTATAATCCCAAAGTATTTGCTCAGATAATCATCCTCTTAAAATTTTCGACTAAACATTTGGGTGTTAAAGTTTTTATAATGACGGCCACTTTACCAACATTTCTAAGGAAAGAATTGGAGCGCGCAATTGTAGATTATACATCTATAGCTGCAAGTAATAAACTTTATAAAAAGTTCAACCGCCATCGGATTGTGGTACGCCAGGGTTTGTTAAAAGACGATATTAAATGGATTCAGGGACATATAGATAAAGACAAAAAAGTTTTAATCGTCTGCAATACAGTGAAACAAGCTCAAGAGGTTTATGCTGCTTTAAACTCGCAAAATAAAGTATTGCTACATAGTGCATTTAATGCAATTGACAGAGCGAACAAAGAAAAACAATTGTTCAGTGACAAAGTGAGGGTGTTAGTTGGCACACAAGCTATTGAAGTTAGTTTGGATATCGATTATGATGTTATTTTCACTGAACCAGCACCTCTTGACGCATTAATCCAACGCTTCGGAAGAGTAAACAGAAAAAGAAATAAGTCTATAGCAGAGTGCTTTGTTTTTGAAGAACGAAATAAAATCGATAAATTTATTTATCAAAACGAAAATGTAGTTGCACGAACTATCCAGATTTTAAAAGAAAAGGAAAAAGAGAATTCAGGCATCATTGAGGAAGCTGAATTACAGAAAATGATTGATTTTGTTTATCCTGATTGGGATGAAAAGGATAAAGTGGAATTTGATAATATCACATTCTTACTCGATCATTTTATTGATAATCAAATGAAACCATTTATATACAACCACAAACAGGAAGAGGATTTTTATGAGCAATTCGATGGAATAAGAGTTCTGCCGTCTGTATTTTTGGAAGAATACAGAACGCTTTTAGAAAAAAATAAATTTATAAAAGCGGAGAATCTGAAAGTTCAAATTTCTTCAAAAAGATTCAATGCATTAATTTATAACGAAGGAATTGATGCGCAAAGGGAGGTATTTGAATCTATAAAAACACATAAATTACTAGAACAAAAAGTTTTTGTAGTTAACCGCACATATACCAGCGAAATTGGCCTTCAACTCGATACTGAGGAAAGAGCAACGAGTAATACCATTTTTTAAAAACTGCAAGGTTTGATCCAAATTTCAACAATTATTTTTTTTAAAAAAACCTGTAAATCCTGTTAATCCTTTCAAATAGAAACCTG
>JAQVDG010000208.1 GCA_028698395.1 Weeksellaceae bacterium | reverse complement strand
AAAAGGTACAAAACCTCTATGGTGACCCTTACATTAAGAATGTAAAAGGTATTTTTGAGTACATTCTTGGAGGCTCAACTGATACAAAGTTACTTGAGGTTAGAATTTTTGACGATGCAACCAAAAGATCGGCCTATGTTACACAAACCAAGACTGCAAAATCAAAGTTAAAATCAAATTGTCCACTTTGTGCTATTGGACATGATGCAAACAAAGAAAAGATTTGGGAATTGAGCGAAATGGATGCAGACCATGTAACAGCTTGGAGCAAAGGCGGTAAAACAAATATTAAAAACTGTCAAATGTTATGTAAAACTCACAACAGAGCTAAAGGTAATAAATGACAACAAAAAATGACAGGAAGAAAGAACGCCAACATGTAACAAGCGGTATATTTTATTGTCGAGATAGTGCAGAAATCAACGGTAGTGGATCGCTTCAAACTTCATTATGGCTTGACAGTGACACGCTTCGAAATCGGCAACAAACATACCGCCAATCGTTATCGGATATTGCATGTCTAATACTTTTATAAAGGTGAAAACTTAATATCAAAAGAAAATATGTTTGCTAATATTAAATGGTTTACAACTCATCTAAAAGACATTAAAAAGAAAGCTGGTGCTAGATACACACCAAAATTAAATGTTGAACTCCAGATTTCTGAAATATTTTATGCAATCAGTAGAACTGAAAATTTCTACTCAACAATTAGAGAAAAATACGGTGAGTTGTTCCATGAGTTTAAATTTGTAACTTCCAAATATAAAAATGATGAATTACAAAATAATTACAATCAAATCAAAAAAGATTTTGAGTCGATATTTAAAGTTCTTAAGAGCATAAAAGAATATAACACAAGCCATATTCCATGGGATAAAATTCAAGAACAAACGAAAGTACTGGAAGATAAGTTATGGAAATTTACTGATCAATTAAGAAAAGAGAAAGAACTAGTAAAAGATATAGAAACACATCCAAAAAATGATGGCAGTTATCAGCCATCGCCTTTTGAAAAATTTAACTTCGATATTCATCACATTTATAAAACGCAAGAAATAGTTCACTATTTTGATAAACTATCATTAAATTCGAAGGCTCAACTTTCAAATCACCCCTTTTTATTTCTAACTGGTTCAGCAGGAACAGGAAAAACACACCTATTATGTGATGTTGTAGAACAAAGAATAAAAAACGAAAAAGGTGTCCTGCCTGCTTTATTACTATTTGGAGAATTTTTTTCAGACAAAAAGGATTTTTGGTCTCAAGCTTTGGAACAATTAGGGACTGAAAACACAATAAAAACTAAAGAAGATTTTCTAAAAAAATTAGATAACCTTGGGAAGGGAGCTAAATGCCGTTCCCTTTTTATTATAGATGCTCTCAATGAAAACATTACTCATGCCCCTAACTTCTGGAAAAATAATCTCAACAGCATCGTTCAAGATATTAATAAATATCCAAACATAGCTTTGATTGTGAGTGTTCGTTCAGGATTCGAAAACGAAGTATTAACAGAAAATAAAAAAACACTTTTTATTCACAAAGAACATCAGGGTTTTCGTTTTAAAGAATGGGAAGCGGTAAATACGTTTTTTAAAGCATTTTCTCTACCTCTCCCAGAAATTCCTCTTTTAATACCGGAGTTTCAAAACCCATTATTTTTATTATTATTCTGCAAAGCTTTTGAAAAGAGGAAACGCAAGAATAAAAAACAAATTTTTAGAGGACATGAGGGAGCTACATATATTTTCGAATCTTTTATTATTAATGCAACTGAAATTATTGCTAAAGAATTTAAAATTCAGAAAAACAGATTCAAGAATCCTGCATATCGTATATGGAACGAGATCATTAAAGAAATAGCCAATGAAATGGTAAATCAAAATGATGAAAGAATTCCGGAAGAAAAGTTAAATGAGATCATTCAAAAAACATATTCACAAGTTGATGTTGGGAAATTTGCCAAAGCACTTGAAAGTAATATGCTTATTTTAAAAGTTCCAAGATATATAAAAGATGAAAGAAATAATGGGTTTGATGTTAGATTCCCATTTCAAAAATTCAGCGACCACTTAATTGGAAGGTACATTTTTAAAAAATACGAAGACGAATTTGGTAAATCTAATAAAAACCTTCAAACTGCTAAGAAGTTTTTTTCCAAAAGAAGAAAACTCGGAAAATATTTGTCAAAGACCTGGAGTAGAGGAATTATAAAAGCATTATCAATTCAATGCCCTGAACAATTAAAAGGCATTGAGTTTATTGAAGTCGCACCATATCTAATAAAAGACAACTCCCTTGCTCAAATAGCAGAAGAAGCATTTGTAGAAAGTCTCATTTGGAGGAATCCGAAAGCATTTTCAAAAGACGAAAAAAATACTCTCAAAATAATAAATCAAAATGTTATCGAAACAGAATCAGGTCACAATCACTTATTAAATGCCTTTTTGTCGATTGCTCCAATCCCAAATCACCCCTTCAATGCTGAACGTTTATTCCAGCACCTCTCAAAATTTCCAATGCCAAAAAGGGATATTTGCTGGTCAACTTTTTTGCATTATCAATATGGCGAACAAGGAGCAGTTGATAGACTTTTGCAATGGTCTTGGTCTGATCGAGAGAAAAAACACATAAACGATGAATCTTCATTTTTGACTTCAATTGCTCTTTCTTTGTTTTTAACAACTTCAAATAGATTTGTAAGAGATAAGGCAACAAAAGGACTTGTCTGTTTATTACAAAGCAGAATTCACTTACTCCCAAAACTTTTAGAAAAATTCAAAGATATAAACGACCCTTACGTCGCTGAAAGGCTTTATGCAGTTGCCTATGGTTGTGTTTTAAGAAATCAAGAAGACAAAAAGAATCTGAAAGTTCTAGCTGAATGGATTTATGAAAATATCTTCAAAGATAATAAGCCTCCTGTTCATATTTTATTGCGTGATTATACACGTGGGGTTATTGAGGTGGCATTAAGGAATGGAATAAAACTTGAAATTGATGAGAATAAAATTAATCCACCTTATGAAAGCAAATGGCCCAAAAGAATCCCAAGTGAAGAGGAACTAAAGAAAAAATATTATCCAGAAGACTTTTTTAAATATAAAACAAAAGATAGAGGTTTCTTAGACATTTGGATTTCCGTTTTAGGTGGTGGAGATTTTGACAGATATATAATCGGGACAAATAGCTGGTCTTGCGCTTGGAGTGGAAGGAAATTAGCATCGTCAGAGCCAAACAGAAAGAAACTTTTAGAAAATTTTAAAGATAATTTGTCAACGAAACAAAAAGAATTATTGGAAAAAGCCACAAATCCATTCTTTGGAATTGATTTATCTGAGATGTTCAAACATATCAAAGTCTTTGAACCAAGCACTGAAATGAAATTAAGTGAAGAGGAAATAAAACAACAGGAAATTGAAGAAAAAAATAAACAGACAAAAGCGTTTATTGAATTTGAAAAGTCCTTGCAGGAAGTTAAGAAGTCATATTTTAAAAAAGAAATTAAACCTTTTCTCGATGACCGCGGTATCATTAATGATCCTTTAGAAAACTTTGATCTGAAAATTGCCCAAAGGTGGATTTTTAATCGTGTAGTTGAACTTGGATATGATCCCAAACTGCATGGTGAATTTGACATATTTGTTAATTATAATCGTGCAGATCGTGCTGCGCATAAAGCCGAAAGAATAGGGAAAAAATATCAATGGATTGCATATCATGAATTTATTGCTTTAGTTTCTGATCATTTTGAATTTAAAGGCGATAGTTTGAGCAATTTAGATGAAGATTATAAAGGACCATGGAATCCGCATGTTAGGGATATTGATCCCTCCTTCATTATTCAAAATGATTCCAATATAAAACAATCAGCAACTTTTTCTCAATGGAAATCAAAAATCGGCCACTATGACGCATGGGAAAATAAAAAAACTGATGTAGATTGGATAAAAACAAATGACGACCTACCAAATCCCAAAAATATAATCCAAATTATTGATGATAATAAAAATGACTGGTTAATGCTTCAAGGCTTCGTAAAATGGGAAGAAATGACACCACCAGAATATAAAAAATATGATATTCAAGTCAGAGAAGTCTTGTATATGATTAAAAGCTATATTGTAGAAAAGAATGATGCTAAGAAATTTTACGAGTGGGCTAAAAAGCAAAATTTTATGGGAAGATGGATGCCTGAATCTCATGATTTCTATTAAATTTTCCTTGGTGAATATCCAAACTCTTTAGCATTTGAAGATTTAAGAGATGATTACAATATTTGGACAAAGTCAGGAAGAGGAAATGATGATTTATCAATACCTGTCGTTGTTACTGATGATTCTTATTTAAACGAATTTACATTGGATTGTTCATATAGCGGAAGCGTGTCAGTCAAACTTCCTTGTAAATGGCTTGTAAATAATATGGACTTACATCACAAGCATGTTGACGGAAGATTTTTCAACAAACAAGAAAATCTTATAACACTTGCAACAAGTATTTTTGAAGATACATTGCCAACAGCCTTACTAATTGATAAACAAGCTCTAATTAACTTTTTGGATAAAAACGGATATGCTATTTTATGGACTTTATTGGGAGAGAAACAATTAATTGGAGGTAGCCTTTCCAAAAAAGATTATATTGGAAGATTAGAAATAAGTGGTGCATATACTTTAAAAAACAGAGGAAAAATAATTGGAGAAAGTCAATGCAAATTCAAATACTGAAAGCCCTGCAACGATCCGATAACACGGCATATATGGCTCACTTCGTTTGCACAAATTTCGGCTTCGCCGAAACGTCGCATAGCGGACCCGTTTTGCTCACCTATTCATATTAAATCTTGC
>JAQVDG010000207.1 GCA_028698395.1 Weeksellaceae bacterium | reverse complement strand
TGTTAGTTTTTGATTTTTTGCTTGATAAATTCCTAAAATTCCACCGCTTGTTCCACGATAAGCAATTTTCTCAAACAGAGTAGGGGAGAGTTGGAAAATTTTTCCGGATTTTAATTCAAAAGCAGACTGAAACAGTACATCAACACAATACAATTCAACCGCCTCAAATCCCGATTCCATTGCTAATTGATTTTCTTGGATTCCTTCTACAACAAACAATCCTTGCTTTTTACGTTCACGCGATTTCTGTTGTAATTTTAATAAATTCTTGATTCTCGGATTGTGAATGCTGTCAATCTGCATAACGAAATTATTCTGTAGTTATAAACTTTCGTTTCACTAATTTTTCAGCAATTTGAACCGTATTCGTAGCGGCTCCTTTTCGTAAATTATCAGCAACAATCCATAAATTTAATGTATTTTCTTGCGACAAATCACGACGGATTCTTCCTACAAATACTTCATCACGTCCTTCTGCATACAAAGGCATTGGATAAATATTTGTATCTAAATTATCCTGAACAATCACTCCTTGAGTACGACGCAATAACCGCCGAATTTCAGCTTCATCAAAATCATTTAAAAATTCAATATTAACCGACTCAGAATGACCTCCCTGAACCGGAACCCGAACAGCAGTTGCAGTAACTTTAATGGAATTATCCCGTAAAATTTTCTGTGTTTCGTTTACTAACTTCATTTCTTCTTTAGTGTATCCTGATTCTTCAAAAACATCACAATGTGGCAAAGCATTTTTGAAAATCGGATAGGGATATTTCATTTTTCCCTGTTTTCCTGCAATTTCATTTTCCAATTGCTCAACTGCTTCTTTTCCTGTTCCGGTAACGGATTGATAAGTTGAAACTACAACACGTTTTATATTGTATTTTTTGTGCAAAGGATGAAGCACCATAACCAACTGAATGGTAGAACAATTCGGATTGGCAATAATTTTATCATTTTCTGTTAAAATATGAGCATTAATTTCAGGTACGATCAGAGGAATTTCTGAATTCATTCGCCAAGCAGAAGAATTATCTATAACATAAGTCCCTACTTTAGCAAATTCTGATGCCCATTGTTTGGAAGTCTCTCCTCCAGCAGAAAATAGAGCTATACTCGGTTTTTTTTCCACTGCTGTTTGCATGGAAACTATCGGATACTTTTTTCCTTTAAATTCAATTTCTTTTCCAACTGATTTTTCAGATGCCACCGGAATTAATTCCGTTAAAGGAAAATTCCTTTCAGCAAGTACTTGTAACATAATTCGGCCTACCATACCTGTAGCACCTACTACGGCCACTTTCATTTTCTAAATTTTTACCAAAAGTACTACATTTGTACAAATATTATCATTCTAAACACCTCAAAATAATGATTGTCCGATTTTCATTTATCTATTTTCTTCTACTGTTTCTTTTTTCAGGGACACATCAAATTTTGGCTCAGGAAAATCGACCAAAAGTGGGTCTTGTTTTGAGTGGAGGAGGGGCAAAGGGTTATGCACATGTTGGCGTTCTGAAAAAGATTGAAGAAGCAGGAATTAAAATTGATTATATCGGAGGAACCAGTATTGGCGCAATTGTCGGTGCTTTATATGCTTCGGGATATTCGATAGATGAATTAGAAGAAATTATGCTTTCTCTCGATTTAAGCAGTATGATTTTGAATGATAAATCACGAAAAGAATTACCATTTTTTGATAAAACCTATCGGGAGAAATATATTTTAGAATTGCCTTTTGATAATTTTAAATTAGGTTTTCCAAATGCAGTTTCGACCGGTCAGGGAATTGTAGAAGAATTAACCTATTTGTTTCGCCATGTGCATGATATAACAGATTTCAATGATTTATCCATTCCTTTTGTCTGTGTTGCAACCCGATTAAGCGACGGAGAATCAATTGTTTTTCACGAAGGTTTTCTTCCACAAGTTGTAATGGCAAGCGGTGCTTATCCTTCTCTCTTTGAACCTGTTTATGTTGATGGACAATTATTTATCGACGGAGGTGTCCGAAATAATTATCCAGTTCAGGAAGTAATTGATATGGGGGCAGATTACATCATTGGAGTTGATTTACAAGACGGTTTGTTAGACCAAGATGATTTAAATTCAGCTACAAAAGTCATTGAACAAATTGTTTCTTATACAATTGCAGCCAAATCAAAAGAGCAAACTGAAAAAGTTGATTTAAATATACTGCCCAATCTGGATGGGTACTCTGTAACAAGTTTTAATGATAAAAAAGCAATTATGAATGCCGGAATTGAAGCAGGTGAAAAGGTTTTTGACCAATTAAAAGATATTGCAAACAGACAAGGTAATCCCCAAGTAACACGAAAAAAAACTGAAACTTCTGAATATGTTTTAATCACAGATGTGGAAATTTATGGTTTAAAAAACTTCAATCGCTCTTATGTAAAAGGTAAATTAGGAATTATTCCTCCACAACTCACCTCTTATCAAACGATTCGAAACGGGATCGAAGCTTTATATGCTTCTGGAAATTTCAATAAAGTTTTTTACCGATTAAGTCAAAACGAAAAAAATCATAAAACTCTGAATTTATTTGTTTTAGAAAAGAAAAACAAGCAATTTATAAAATTAGGTTTGCATTATGATGACTTGTTTAAAACAGGTTTATTGGTCAATTTTACAGCCAAACATGTTTTATTTACCAATTCCACTTTTTCTGCAGATTTTGTTTTTGGTGATTTTCCCCGTTATCAGTTCAATTATTACATTGACAACGGTGTTTATCCAAGTTTCGGATTCTTTTCAAGTTACAAACAATTTGATATAAATACCGAAGCTTCTAATTTCTATGAACAATACAACACTATTTTCCTTACTTATAATTTTGACGAATTCATCAATCGGTTTTATGTACAATCCACTTTAGCTAATAAATTTGCTATTGGAGGAGGAATTGAGCATCAATATTTAAATATAAAAACAAATAATTTACCCAATTCAGATCCAAATCAAAAAATTGAAAACGGTTATTACCTGAAATTTTTTGGCTTTTTACAAGCCGATAATTTGAATAATCCTAATTTTCCTTCAAAAGGAATTAAACTCAACAGTGCATTCAAATATTTATTCAAGTCAAATTCCCCTAATTTTTCTGAAACTTCCATGTTGCGTGCCAATATTCAAGGAAATACTCCTTTAAATAAATGGCTGTCTTTACAAGCATTTGGGGAATTTGGTACTTTTTTCAGCCACAATCCGCCGGTTACACAAAAATTCCTTTTGGGTGGTTTTGTTGAACAGGATTTCATGAATTATTCCCGATTTTACGGACTTCCTTTTTTAAGCAGTGCCAGTGATAATTTACTTGTTTTAGGTGGGCGGCTTCAAGCCAAAGTTATGCGCAATCATTATTTTTCATTGCTTGGAAATATAGCAAACGCAACCGATGGTTTTGATGAGTTAAATCCACTAAAATACCAATATATCGGCTATGGAATTAGTTATGGATACGACAGTCCATTAGGTCCGATTAGTGGAATTTGGAATTATTCTCCTCATACAAGAAAAGGATTATTTCATGTATCACTCGGGTTTTGGTTCTAAATTCTTATTCTCAGAAACTTGAAAATAAATTCATTTGCAAAAAATCATAAATCCGTACATTTGCAAAATGATTGAATTTTTCTACGAAACTAATTTTAAGATTGAAGAAGAATCCAAATGGAAAAATTGGATTAAAAATTCCGTTCTCCAACAAGGATTCCAAACCAAAGAAATTAATTATATTTTTAGTGATGATGAATACCTTTGGGGAATAAATATTGATTTTTTATCTCATGATTATTATACCGATGTTATCGGATTTCAATATACAAACGGAAAAGAATTATCAGGTGATATTTATATCAGTATTGAAAGAGTAAAAGACAATGCTCAACAGCTTTCCGTTTCATTTGAAGATGAATTGGCAAGGGTAATGATTCACGGAATTTTACACTTTATGGGATTTCGAGATAAAACCGAAAATGAGATTTCAGAAATGAGAAAAGCAGAAAATCAATACTTACAAATTTTTAAAAAATCAAACTAAATGTTCCACGTGGAACAAATCAAAAAAATATGTTTTCAAATCGATACGATGTAATAGTAGTAGGAGGTGGACACGCCGGTGCTGAAGCGGCATCTGCTGCTGCTAATATGGGTTCAAAAGTGTTATTGATCACTATGAACCTACAAGTCATTGCGCAAATGTCTTGTAATCCTGCTATGGGTGGAATTGCAAAAGGTCAAATTGTTCGGGAAATTGATGCTTTAGGTGGAATGTCGGGCATTATTTCAGACAAAAGCATGATTCAGTTCAAAATGTTGAATTTATCAAAAGGTCCTGCAATGTGGAGTCCCAGAGCGCAATCCGACCGAATGAGATTCGCTGAAGAATGGCGATTAGCATTAGAAGCTAATCCCAATGTGGACTTCTTTCAAGATATGGTTAAATCCTTATTAATTGAAGAAAATAAAGTTGTAGGCGTAAAAACCGGAATGGGAATGGAAATTCGTTCAAAATCAGTGATTTTAACCAATGGAACTTTCTTAAACGGATTAATTCACGTAGGTGAAAAACAGTTTGGCGGGGGCAGAATGGGAGAGAAGGCAGCAACAGGAATTACAGAGCAATTAGTGGATTTAGGTTTTGAATCCGGACGAATGAAAACCGGAACACCACCAAGAGTTGACGGAAGAAGTATTGATTTTTCAAAATGGAAGAACAAAAAGGAGATGAAAATCCACAAAAATTTTCTTTTACCGATACGCCGAAATTAGAAAACCAAAGAAGTTGTTTTATCACCTATACCAATGCAAAAGTTCATGATTTATTAAGA
>JAQVDG010000206.1 GCA_028698395.1 Weeksellaceae bacterium | reverse complement strand
ACACATTTAGAGATTAATTTATCGAATAAAAAATTTGAAATTACTAAAAGTATCCATGAAAAAACTTTGGAAATTCACAGTTCGAGCTTTTATTATTTTATTCATTTTACAATTGGTTTATATTGTCACTTTAAAATGGATAAATCCACCGATTACTCTCACACAGCTCAACAGTTGGGTTGAGGGTCATGGTTTAAATCGCCATTATATTTCGTATGAAAAAATGCCCAAGACAATTAAATTAGCCGTTATTGCTTCAGAAGACCAATTGTTTGCAGAACACAATGGTTTCGATAAAAAAAGCATTGAAAAGGCTTTGGAATTCAATCAAAAAAATGAAAATAAAAAAGTGAGAGGTGCCAGTACCATTTCTCAACAAGTGGCTAAGAATGTTTTTTTGTGGCAGAAAAGAAGCTGGTTCCGAAAAGCTTTGGAGGTTTATTTCACTTTTATGATTGAAAAAATATGGGGAAAAGAACGAATTTTAGAAATGTATCTAAATGTTTCTGAAATGGGAATCGGGACTTTTGGAATTGAGGCTGCTTCTCAACGATACTTTCAAAAACCGGCAATGCAACTCACTCGAAATGAAGCGGCACGAATTGCCGTAAGTTTACCCCAACCTAAAAAATATAAGGTCAATCCGCCAAGCAAATACGTCAGTTCACGTGCAAAATGGGTGGAAAAGCAAATGCGAAATCTCGAAGCTTATCCGGCTTATAAAGCCTTTTTTGAAGAAAAGTAAATCAAGAATTTAATTTCGTTACTTTTACTTTCCACTCATCCGGTCCTTCAGTCAAATAGTCCCAACGAAAAGCTTCATCACTTTCAGCTTCAATTTGGTAATACAAAGGCTTAGGGTCATGATCGTTGATGAAAACAAAAGCTTCACCCGGATTTAATTCATCAAAAGAATCAAACACCATATCGTGTCTTTGTGCCGGCGGAAAAGGTCGAACATCAAACGATTTCACAATTTCAATTGATTCCTCTTCTGTTTTTCCTTCTGATTTTTTTGTAATATGTACTACGTATTCACCTTCGACTTCTTTCTTATTTTCCCACTGAAATTGATTAGCAAATTTATCATCAAAAATCTGTTGGATTTCACTTGCTTTTTGTTCTGAAATAATTTCCATTACATCCCCGACTTTCATCATTCCATAACGGTGAAAAACAACATGTTTCCAATCTTTTGGTTCCACTTTTCGTAAATCCATTAAAGTCGAAATATCGGTAAATTCTCTTCCTTGCGAATTTTCGGTTCTTCCTACTTTCACTTTCCACTCTCTCCCGCCTTTATTTAAGTATTCCCACGCTACCACATCGCCGTGAATGGAACGAAATTCATAATAAAGTGGCAAAGGATCGTGGTCATTAATGAAAATAAAACTTTCATTCACCGGTAATTCTTTAAACATTTTCAAGAGTAATTCATGTCGTTTGATAGGAATTAAAACTCGAACATCTATTTCTTCTTTATAAGGATTTTCCATTTTTCTTGTTTTTGTTTTTTATAAAACACAAATATATCTTTTTTTAACAGCTTAAAAGATGATTTTTTACAGCCACTTCAAACGGCTATCTTTCTATGGAAATGATATTTATAAAATTCTATTGATTTTATCCTTTGCCTAAAAACAAAATTCCTTCCAATAATTTTAAGGAAGGAATTACAAAAATAGGGTTTAGGTTCTTTAAAGTGAAATTTAAAAACGGCAATAAACACCGCTTCACATGCGCAAAAGTAAACAATTTACTGTATTTAACAAACTTTTTTAGTTTTATTTTCTTAGTAATTATCTAAAAATAAAATTTTTAGATTTTGGAGATATTTCGAGCTGAATTTTTGATTTTTATTTAAAGATTTAGCGGAATAAATCAAGAATAAAAAGTGAAAACTATACTCAAAAAACCAAAAGTATGGGAAAGACGATTATTTTAAATCTTTTATCTTTTTGTTGGTAAAAATTTAGACAGTTTCTTAGTATATTCGCAATCGGACTTTTTCAAGTAAATAATTATAAAAAATACCTGAAACACTCAATTTTTAACACAACCAAATGCGACTATTTACACTTCCTAATTTTTTAACACTCGGCAATTTATTTTGTGGAATTCTTTCCGTTTTATATTTAACCGGAGTTTTAAAAACGGAAGAAATAAATGTAGCTCATTCTGTTTTTTATTTGCTTTGTGCCAGTTTGATTTTAGATTTATTAGACGGAATGGTTGCACGTGCTTTAAAAATCAGTTCTGAAATCGGAGTACAACTCGATTCTTTAGCCGACATGGTTAGTTTTGGATTAGTCCCCGGGCTTATTATGATGAATTTACTAAACACTTCACTTCAAACTGAATTCGGTATTGGCTCTGTTTTTGGATTTTTAATCACTTTATTTTCTGCTTTACGCTTGGCGAAATTCAATGTTGACACCGAACAATCCGCTTATTTTAAAGGTTTGGCAACACCTGCCAATACTATTTTTATTTTTTCATTGTTTTGGATTATCACAAAAAATGAGGGTATTTTAATTTCAAAAGGAAGCGTTGATTTCTTTCTATTACTCTTTGTTACAGCCTTGAGCAGCTATTTATTGATTGCAAATCTACCTATGTTTTCATTTAAATTAAAAGGATTGAGTTGGACAGAAAATTATTACAAATATATATTTCTCATCATCAGTTTCGTTTTATTACTGATTTTGGGAATTTCGGCTTTAGCTGTCGTCATTCCTTTTTACATCTTATTATCACTAATTTTCAGAAAAAAAATACTATATGCTTAATTTGCACAAACCACTTTGCGTTTTTGATTTAGAAACTACCGGAATCAATGTTGGTTCTGACCGGATTGTTGAAATTTCGGTTTTAAAAATTTTCCCAAACGGAAATAAGGAAAGTAAAACACTTAGAGTAAATCCGGGAATTCCAATTCCAAAAGAAGCCTCTGATGTTCATGGAATCACCAATGAAGATGTGGCAAACGAACCTGTTTTTAAGGAAATCGCACCTCAAATTTGGGAAATAATGAAAGATTCCGATTGGGCAGGTTACAATTCTAACCGTTTTGATGTTCCTCTTTTAATTGAAGAATTTTTACGGGTTGGTGTAGAATTTGACATGGAAAAACATCGTTTAATTGATGTTCAAGCTATATTTTTCAAAAAAGAACCCCGCGATTTGAGTTCTGCTTATCGGTTTTATTGTAATAAAACCTTGGAAAACGCACATTCTGCCGCCGCCGATGTGGAAGCTACTTATGAAGTGCTGAAAGCTCAACTTGAGAGATATCCTGATTTGGAAAATACAACAAAATTTTTAAGTGATTATACTACCCAAAGAAAAACCGCCGATTTAGCCGGATTCATTGGATACAATGAGAAACATGAAGAAATTTTTAACTTCGGAAAACACAAAGGAAAACGAGTAATCGACGTTTTGGAAACCGACAAAGGTTATTATAGCTGGATTCAAAATGCTGATTTTCCATTATTTACAAAAGAAGTTTTAACGAAAATTGCTTTAAAAAACAGTAAAATAATCCAATAAATCATTTACAAATGACTTCTACCGTACTATACAAAGGAAATTTACGAACCGAAATGACTCATATTCAATCCAAAACCGTAGTGGAAACGGATGCACCGGTCGATAATAATGGAAAAGGCGAACGCTTCTCTCCTACTGATTTGGTCGCAACGGCTTTGGGAAGCTGTATGTTAACGATTATAGGAATTGCTTGTAATACTCATCAAATTAATATTGACGGAACTTCTGTTGAAATTACAAAAATTATGCAGGCGAATCCGAGAAGAATTGGAGAAATTGTAGTTACAATGACTTTGAAAGGACAAGCTATTTATTCCGAAAAAGAACAAAAAATCATTGAACACGCTGCTTTAACTTGTCCGGTTTATCTGAGTTTACACGAAGAAGTTAAAAAAACAGTAAGCTTTATTTGGCCAAATTAATCAAAGATAATCCCATTGGAATTTCCTATTTTTGTACGTTCAATTTAGCTGTTCATCACTCATGTTTCAATTATTTAAAAAAGAACTTTATCATTATTTTACAAGCTATATGGCGTACATAAGTGCTTCAGCTTTTGTGCTGATTTGTACTTTATTTTTATGGTTTTTCGATAATGAATTCAATATTTTCAACATAGGAACAGCGACTTTAAACAGTTTTTTCTTCATCGCTCCCTGGATTTTACTTTTTTTAATTCCTGCTTTAACCATGCGGACCTTGGCAGAAGAAGAAAGTTCGGGAACTTTGTATTGGTTATTTACACAACCGATTAAAATCTATGGAATTGTTTGGGGAAAATTCTTACCGATTTTAGTCGTTTTACTTTTTTGTATTTTACCGACTTTACTGTTTATTTACACTTTGAACCAATTTATAATCAGTGAACAAACTTTGGATTACGGTACATTTTTCAGTGGTTATTTAGGTTTATTTTTAGTAGGAAGTAGTTTTGCATCCGTCGGGATTTTTACTTCTTCTTTAACCAAAAATCAAGTGGCTGCTTATGTTTTGGCTGTTTTTTTAAATTTTGTATTATTCTATGCTTTTGAAAGTTTGGCATCTTATAATTTATTAGGAACTGCTGATTATTATGTCCAGAAATTCGGTATGTTGGTGCATTTTCAACAATTACTGAAAGGAATCTTAGATACAAGAGATTTAATTTATTTTATTGCAATAATTACTTTATTTTTAGTTTTGACGAATTATAATTTGAAACGTAAAAAATAACTCTCACCTATGCAACTTCAAGCTATCAATTTAATAGAAAAAAAAGAACAAAAGACTGATTTTCAAAACAGTAAAAGAATTGGATTTAAGAAAAAATGAGAACTTTAACCCGAAATAC
>JAQVDG010000205.1 GCA_028698395.1 Weeksellaceae bacterium | reverse complement strand
AGAAGCTGCATTTTCCAAAGCAACACGGCTTACTTTAGTTGGGTCAATAATTCCTGCTTCGTACATTTTTTCGTAGGTATCATTTTTTGCATTGTATCCGAAGTCTGCTTTTCCTTCTTTTACTTTTGCTACAACCACAGAACCTTCTCCACCGGCATTAATTACAATTTGACGTAAAGGCTCTTCAACTGCTCTTCGGATGATGTTTACTCCGGTATCTTCGTCTGCATTTTCTCCTTTTACAGATTTTAATGCACTCAAAGCTCTCACGTAAGCTACTCCACCTCCGGGAACAATTCCTTCTTCTACTGCTGCACGAGTTGCGTGTAAAGCATCATCAATTCGGTCTTTTTTCTCTTTCATTTCTACTTCAGAAGCAGCACCTACATAAAGAACGGCTACTCCACCGGCTAATTTTGCTAATCTTTCCTGTAATTTTTCACGATCATAATCTGAAGTTGTAGCTTCCATTTGAGCTTTTATTTCATTTACTCGTGCTTTGATTTGTTTGTTATTTCCGGCACCGTTTACAATAGTAGTGTTGTCTTTGTCGATTTCTACTTTTTCGGCTGTTCCTAACATATCCAAAGTTGCATTTTCTAAAGAATATCCTCTCTCTTCAGAAATTACAGTTCCTCCGGTCAAAATAGCGATGTCTTCTAACATAGCTTTTCTTCTGTCTCCAAATCCGGGAGCTTTTACTGCAGCAATCTTCAAAGAACCTCTTAATCGGTTTACTACCAAAGTTGCCAAAGCTTGTCCTTCAACTTCTTCTGAAATGATTAACAGAGGTCGTCCGGATTGTGCAACCGGTTCTAAAACCGGAAGGATATCTTGCAAGTTGGTGATTTTTTTATCATACAATAAAATATACGGATTTTCTAATTCTGCCGTCATTTTATCGGGATTGGTAACAAAATAAGGAGACTGGAAACCTCTGTCAAACTGCATTCCCTCTACAACATCTACATAAGTTTCGGTTCCTTTTGCTTCTTCTACCGTAATTACCCCTTCTTTACCTACTTTAGTGAAAGCTTCTGCGATTAAACTTCCGATGGTATCGTCATTGTTAGCGGAAATAGAAGCAACTTGTTTGATTTTATCGGAGCTGTCACCTACTTTTTGGGATTGTTTCTTTAGATTTTCAACGATGGCTACAACGGCTTTGTCGATTCCTCTTTTTAAATCCATTGGATTAGCACCGGCGGCAACATTTTTTAAACCTTCACGAACGATAGCTTGTGCTAAAACCGTAGCGGTTGTAGTTCCGTCACCGGCTACATCATTGGTTTTGGAAGCTACTTCCTTTACCAATTGAGCACCTAAGTTTTCAATCGGGTCTTCCAATTCAATTTCTTTTGCTACTGAAACTCCGTCTTTCGTTACATGAGGAGAGCCAAAAGATTTTTCCAATACTACGTTTCTTCCTTTTGGACCTAAGGTCACTTTTACTGCATCAGCTAATTTATCAACTCCTTTTTTTAAGGCGTCTCTTGATTCAATATTAAATTTAATGTCTTTTGCCATAATTTTTTGATTTAATTAAAATTTGGTGTTCAAAGTTTAATATGAATTCAGGTGGGAAACTTTGAACATAAAACCCTAATCCTGATAAAATTAAGTTAAATTTAAACGATTGCCAAAATATCAGATTCTTTCATGATAAGGTAGTCTTTACCTTCCCACTTTAGTTCAGTTCCTGAATATTTTCCATACAAAACAGTGTCACCCACTTTTACGGTCATAGGTTCATCTTTTTTTCCGTTTCCTGCCGCAACTACCTGACCTTGTTGAGGTTTTTCTTTTGCAGTATCCGGAATAATGATTCCTGAAGCAGTTTGCGTTTCGGCAGCAGCAGGCAAAACTAATACCCTGTCTGCTAATGGTTTAATTTTAATTTTTGACATATTTGTTTACTTTTTTAGATTATTATTTTTTTAACATCCCAAACTAACCGAAAACTATGCCAATAGGAATTAAGCTTTGATTTGACAGTTTTTGTGTCAGATTTTAAAAAGCAGTAAAAATAAAACCGTCAAAATGTCAGTGTGTTGGCTTTTAATCTCGTTCCAGAAGATTTTTATTTCGGAATTTCCTGAAAATTTGGGCCACAGTCAGCACATCTTTTTCACAATAAATTTTGATTCGTTCCAAATCATGTTCTTTGTAATAAACTTCTGCTACCTGAGAGCCGTCAATATCATCTTTCGGAGTTGGAATATCGAAAATAGCTGCCAATAAATTTAAAGATGTATAATGCTTATAATCACCAAATTTCCACAATTCCATAGTATCTAAATGGGGAATTTCCCATGGTTTTTTTCCTTGAAGATTTAGTGCGGATGGTAAAACGATTCCATTGATTAACATTCGTCTTGCCAAATAGGGAAAGTCAAATTCTTTTCCGTTGTGCGCACATAAATAGGTGTCTTTTTTAGAGAAGGATTTGGTTAATAATTGAGCAAATTCCTCTAAAATTAATTTTTCATCATCTCCATAAAAACTCTTTATTTTGAGAGTTTCTTCTGTAGTAATATATCCACAAGAAATACAGATGATTTTCCCGAATTCCGCCATGACTCCGGCTCGTTTTCCATAAAAATCTTCAGCTGTTTCGTTTTCAGTTAATTGTTTTTCTACTTTTTTCGTCCATAAATTTTGCATATTTTCGGGTAATTCTGCCCAATTTTCCACCATAGGAACGGTTTCTATGTCTAAAAACAATATTTTAGTTTGAGGGATTGACTGTATCATTTTGAATTGATTTTAGGTTGTTTTCGGTTAATAATTTCATTATTTCATCTACAAAATAGTAAGTGTCGTTATCTAAAAATCCTTTCCCTAATTCTCGGTCGTCTTTTAAATGTCCTAATCGAACAATGATTACGTTTTCAGAAGGAATGACGATAATTCGCTGTCCTAAATGTCCCATTAAGCCATAAAAATTAGGTTGATGCTCATAGTCAGTCCAGATGGAATAGCCATAACGAGCGTGTTCTCCTTCATTGAAAGCATTGTAATTGGGTGTAATTATTTTTTGAACAAAAGCTGAATCTAAAATTTGTTTTCCGTTCCAATTTCCATTTTGCAATAAAAGTTGACCGAATTTTGCAAAATCTCGAACGTTGGAATTCAAACAACAATAGGCTTTTTCCATTCCGTCTCGTCGATCTTTTGACCAATAAGCGTCTTTTTCCATGCCCATAGGTTGCCAGAATTCTTCTTGTAAATATTGTGAAACGCTGATTCCAACAGCTCTTTGTAAAATAATTGCTAAAAGTTGAGTGTTTCCGGAAAGATAATCAAAATGCCCTCCCGGTTCTTTTATAAATTTTCGTTTCAGCATCTGCTTTTCAATATTATTTCCATAATAGGCTTTGGCAGTCGGATTTAAAGGAAAATAATAATCTTCTTCCCAATCATAACCCGATGTCATGGCAGATAAATCACCGATTGTACATTTTTTTCCAAATTCATCGTCTTTAAATTCTGGTAAAAAATCAGTAATCGGTTGATCCAAAGACTGGATGTATCCTTGTTCAATGGCTTTTCCTAAAAGGAAGGTTATAACTGATTTTGACATTGAAAAAGAATTAGTTAAACTTTCATCCGAATAATCGTCCCAATAATATTCCCAAAGTGCCTTTCCATCTTTTACTACAAAAAAACCAATGGATTTATAATCTTTTAATTCCTGTGTTAAAGTATCGGTTAGTGGAATTTTATTGAATAATTCATGTTTTTCCCAAGCTTGAGGTTTATAGGATAGAATAATGTTATTGTCAAAATCAATATAATCATCAATGTTTGCTGTTTTTTGGCCTTTTAAATAAGTTAATTGAACTCCTCTGATAACGTATTGATTTCCTGTTAAGTAAAGCAAGCCAATTAAAAAAAGGAGGAAAAATGAGATTATTTTAAGTAGCCTGAAAAATATTTTTCGAAAAGAGTTCATAGAAACGTATAAATTTTAATGCAATTTAAAAAATTTATAATGGAATCAATAGAATTAATCTAAATTATATATTTTTTCATGGAAATTCAGCGTACATTTGGGGGAATAACAAATTATTAACCATAAAAAACAGTAAAATCATGGCATTTGAATTACCAAAATTACCGTATGCGTTTGATGCATTAGAACCTCATATTGATACAAAAACCATGGAAATCCATCATGGAAAACATCATGCAGCTTATACCAATAATCTTAATACTGCAATTCAAGGAACCGATTTAGAGGGGCTTTCCATTGAGGAAATTTTAAAAAGAGGAGCAGATAAACCAGCTGTCCGAAATAATGGAGGAGGGTATTACAATCACAATTTATTTTGGGAAATAATGAGCCCAAATGGAGGCGGAGAGCCGGAAGGAGAGTTAAAAGAAGCTATTAATAATTCATTTGGTTCATTCGAGGCTTTTAAAGATGCTTTTTCAAAAGCGGCAGCAACTCGTTTTGGTTCAGGATGGGCGTGGCTTATTAAACAAGGAAACGGAAAATTAGTCGTTTGCTCTACTCCGAATCAAGATAATTTATTGATGCCGGATACCGGTTGTGAAGGAAAAGCTCTTTTGTGTTTGGATGTTTGGGAACATGCGTATTATTTGAATTATCAAAATCGCCGTCCTGACTATATTAATGCTTTTTTCAATGTTGTAAATTGGAATAAAGTAGCCGAATTATACAAAGGGTAGAATTAATTTTTTCATTTAGTATAAATCTCTTCAAAAATTGGTGTCTGAGCAGAGTCGAAGACAATTTTTGAAGAGATTTTTTTATCCAATTAGATAAGCCAAACCATTACTTACAGAAGAATGAAGGTCAATGACTCGTTTTTCTCTAAAAATTTTTTCAACTAATTCTCGTGCTACTTTGTATTCATTGTGAATCGGACAAGGATGAGTTTCGGAACATTTACT
>JAQVDG010000204.1 GCA_028698395.1 Weeksellaceae bacterium | reverse complement strand
CATCATTATTTTCATTATAAACACCCATTACCAAACATTCTGAAATAAAATTAGCAATTTGTTTTGGTGGAAAATTAACTACTGCAATGATTTGTTTTCCGATTAATTCTTCTTTTTCATATAAATTCACAATTTGCGCACTGGATTTTTTCATTCCCAATTCTCCAAAATCAATAGTGAGTTGATAAGCCGGTTTTCGTGCTTTTGGAAAATCCAAAACTTCTACAATCGTTCCCACACGCATATCAACTTTTTCAAATTCTTCCCAATGGAGTACACTCATTTTATTTTTAATTTAATTCGCAAATTAAGAATTTTTCCTAAAAAGATTAAATTCTTTTATTTGGAACGAAACCCGAATAGGAATGCCTATTTTTGTGTTTTTAAACCACTAAAAATGTCATTTTTTAATTATTGCCCAAAGTGTAGCTCTGCCCATATTCAGTTTGAAAACAACCGACGATTGGAGTGTCTGGATTGTGGAATGGTTTATTTTCATAATGTAGCTTCAGCGGTAGCTGTAATTCTTGAAAAAGAGGGAAAAGTTTTATTTACAATCCGAAATCGTGCACCTAAAACGGGAAAATTGGATTTGCCCGGTGGGTTTACCGATCCGGATGAAAGCGCAGAACAAACGTGCAGTCGGGAATTAAAAGAAGAACTAAATTTAGATATGAAACCATCTGATTTTCACTATTTTATTTCCTTCCCTAATGATTATGACTACAAAGGAATTCCATATAAAACAGAAGATTTAATTTTCACAGCCCAACTTCCCGATTCGGTTGATTTACAATTAGAAAAATCAGAAATTCAAGCAGTTAAATGGATTAAAAAATCAGAAATTGATTGGAGTGAAATCGGATTCGATTCTTTACGAAAAGCCATCCAGATTTATATAGAAAAACTGCCATAATGACATAAAAGCAAGTTCGGATTTAATTTTGCTCTTAACAGAAGAAATTAAATAAAATATGGACTTTAATCAATACACAATCAAATCAAGAGAAGCCATTCAAAAAGCGCAACAAATTGCTGTTTCTATGGATAATCAGGCAATTGAACCTGCACATATTTTGAAAGGAATGATGGAAACCGAACAAGATGTTTTGGATTTTATTATAGAGAAACAAGGTGGAAATATCAAGTATATTAAAAATGAATTAACTGACATTATTTCACGTTTTCCAAAAGTTTCCGGTGGCTCAGGAAATCATCTTTCTCATGATGCCAATAAAATTTTGGTAACAGCGATGGAGGAAGCCAAAAAAATGAAAGATGAATACATTAGTTTGGAACATCTTTTTTTGGGAGTTTTAAAAAATTCTTCTCAAGTTGCCCAAATTTTAAAAAATCAAGGAATAAATTATGACCAAAGTACTCAGGTAATTAATGAATTGAGAAAAGGCCAACGAGTGACTTCAGAAAGTGCAGAAGACAATTATAATTCATTAAATAAATACGCTAAAAATCTGACTGAATTAGCGGCAGAAGGCAAAATGGATCCGGTTATTGGACGGGATGATGAAATTCGTCGTGTACTTCAAATTTTATCAAGAAGAACCAAGAATAATCCAATTTTAATCGGAGAACCGGGCGTTGGAAAAACTGCTATTGCTGAAGGAATTGCCCACCGGGTGGTCAGTGGTGATGTTCCGGAAAATCTTTTAAACAAAAAAGTATTTTCTTTGGATATGGGGGCATTGATTGCCGGAGCTAAATACAAAGGTGAATTTGAAGAACGATTGAAAGCCGTTATTAAAGAAGTAACCGAGTCCAATGGAGAAATTATTTTATTCATTGATGAAATTCATACTTTAGTAGGTGCGGGTGGTGGAGGTGAAGGAGCTATGGATGCTGCTAACATTTTGAAACCGGCATTGGCAAGAGGTGAATTGCGTGCAATTGGGGCTACGACTTTGAATGAATACCAAAAATATTTTGAAAAAGATAAAGCTTTGGAACGTCGTTTTCAACAAGTTTTAGTAGAAGAACCGGATGAAGAGTCTTCGATTTCGATTTTGAGAGGAATTAAGGAAAAATACGAAGTTCACCATAAAATACGAATCAAAGATGAAGCAATTGTAGCAGCAGTTCAATTGTCAACTCGTTATATTTCCGATCGGTTTTTGCCCGATAAAGCCATTGATTTAATGGATGAAGCAGCTTCTAAATTGCGAATGGAAATGAATTCCAAACCAGAGGAATTGGATGTTTTAGACCGAAAAATAATTCAATTAAAAATTGAAATTCAAGCAATTAAAAAGGAAAATGATGAGAAGAAGTTGAATTTATTAAAAGAGGAATTAGCTAATCTTCAAGAAGAAAGAACAGAATTAAATGCACGTTGGTCAGAAGAAAAAGGAAAAGCAGAAGAAGTACAACAAGCAAAAAAGAAAATTGACGAATTAAAACTTCAGGCAGAACAGGCTGAACGCGCCGGAGATTATGAAACCGTTGCCAGAATCCGTTATGAATCTTTAAAACAAGAACAGGAAAAATTACGACAATTGGAGATTCAAATAGCAGAAGAAGGACAAAATAAATTGGTAAAAGAAGCGGTAGATGCCGAAGATATAGCTGAAGTAGTTTCAAAATGGACCGGAATTCCGGTGAATAAAATGATGCAAAGTGAAAGAGAAAAATTGCTTCATTTGGAAGAAGAGTTGCATAAAAGAGTAATTGGTCAAGATGAAGCTCTACAAGCTGTTGCCGATGCAATTCGAAGAAGCCGTGCCGGATTGAGTGATGAAAAAAGACCAATTGGTTCCTTCTTGTTTTTAGGTCCTACCGGAGTTGGAAAAACCGAATTGGCAAAAACCTTAGCAGAATTCTTATTTGATGATGAAAATGCAATGACTCGAATCGATATGAGCGAATACCAAGAAAGACACTCGGTGAGTCGTTTGGTGGGTGCGCCTCCGGGATATGTGGGATACGATGAAGGCGGACAGTTAACGGAAGCTGTGAGAAGAAGACCTTACTCGGTGATTTTGCTCGATGAAGTAGAGAAAGCTCACCCGGATGTATTCAACATTTTGTTACAGGTTTTGGACGATGGACGTTTGACCGACAATAAAGGTCGATTGGTGAATTTTAAAAATACCATTATCATCATGACTTCTAATTTTGGTTCTCAGATTATTTTGGAGAATTATGAAAATTTTGAAAGTAAAGATTCTCAGCAAGTTTATCAGGCAACACGCCAACTTTTGTTGCAGGAATTGAAACAACATTTCCGACCGGAATTTTTGAACCGAATCGATGAAACTATTGTATTCAAACCTTTATTATCCGGTCAGATTGAAGGAATTATAAGACTTCAAATTGATGAATTGGCAAAAAAATTAGCAAAACGTGATATTACACTTGACATTACGCCGGAAGCTTTGACTTATTTAGCACATAAAGGATATGATCCTCAGTTTGGAGCAAGACCTTTACGAAGAGTGGTTCAGCAAGATGTGCTGAATGAACTTTCCAAAGAAATTCTTAAAGGAAATGTGCACGATAATAGTGTGGTGTTGATTGACAGTTTTCCGGAAAAAGAAGGAGATAATAAATTGGTTTTTGATGTAAAATAAAAAAATCAAACTTTTTCATGATGACTTTCCCGAATTTGACTTTGTCAAATTCGGGAAAGTTTTTTATTTTGAATTAAAATTCTTTTATAATTTAGCTAATAAATGTTTCATATTCACTTCTTTATCGATGACTTTGTGTAAATCATCGACCGAAATCCGTTCTTGTTTCATAGAATCACGATAACGCAGAGTTACAGAATTATCATTCAAAGAATCGTGGTCAACTGTGATACAAAACGGTGTTCCTATGGCATCCATTCGGCGGTAACGCTTTCCGATAGAATCTTTTTCTTCGTACAATACATTAAAATCTAAACGAAGTTTTTGATGGATTTTTTCAGCAAATTCCGGTAAACCATCTTTTTTTATTAAAGGCAAAATTGCAACTTTAATTGGTGACAAAGCCGGAGGTAATGCTAAAACTGTTCTTTCGCTTCCATCTTCTAAAGCTTCGTTTTTTAAACTATTGGAAAATAGCGCCAAAACCAAGCGATCCAACCCAACTGATGTTTCTACTACAAACGGGGTATAACGCTCATTTTGCTCATTATCAAAATATTGTAATTTTTTTCCGGAAAATTTTTGATGACTTGCTAAATCATAATCTGTTCTTGAGTGAATTCCTTCTAATTCTTTGAAACCAAAAGGAAATTTAAATTCAATATCAGCTGCGGCATTAGCATAATGTGCTAATTTTTCATGGTCATGGAAGCGGTAATTATCCTCACCCAACCCTAATGAAAGATGCCAATTTAATCGTTTTTGTTTCCATTTTTCGTACCATTCCAATTCCGAGCCGGGTTGAACAAAATATTGCATTTCCATTTGTTCAAATTCACGCATTCTGAAAATAAATTGGCGGGCTACGATTTCATTTCGGAAAGCTTTTCCGATTTGTGCAATTCCAAATGGAATTTTCATTCGTCCGGTTTTCTGAACGTTTAAAAAGTTTACAAAAATACCTTGTGCTGTCTCCGGGCGAAGGTATAAATCCATAGAAGATTCGGCAGTAGCACCCAATTTAGTTCCAAACATTAAATTGAATTGACGAACTTCTGTCCAATTTTTAGAACCACTGACCGGGTCGGCAATTTCTAATTCTTCAATCAATAATTTTACATCGTCTAAATCGTTGGTTTCTAATGATTTTGACATTCGGCTTAGAATAGTGTCAATTTTTGATTGGTAATCTAAAACTCGAGGATTAGTACTTAAAAATTGTTTTTTATCAAAAGAATCTCCAAAACGTTTGGCTGCTTTTTCTACATCTTTGTCGATTTTCGTTTCGATTTTCGCACAATAATCTTCAATCAGCACATCGGCACGATAGCGTTTTT
>JAQVDG010000203.1 GCA_028698395.1 Weeksellaceae bacterium | reverse complement strand
TTTTAGGTATTCATTCTCTGGATAAAATTGTTCCTCGAAAAATTAATGTTTTCAATTTATGGAAAGATGCAGAAAGTATAGAACCTGGAAAAGCAACAAGCATTTCGGGACAATATGCTTTTGAATCTCTCGAGGCAGCCGCAAAATCTGTGAAAGACGGTAATTGTGATATTTTGGTTACTGCTCCTATCAATAAAAAAAACATACAATCAGATGCATTTAACTTTCCGGGGCATACCGAATATTTAGGTGAAGTTTGGAAAGGAAAACCCTTGATGTTTTTAGTAACCGATACTTTGAAAGTTAGTTTGGTAACTCAACATATTCCGTTAAAAGAAGTAGCTTCTTCGATTGATCAGACGAGAATTTCCGAAAAAATAAAAGCAATTGAAAAATCACTCATTGAAGATTTTGGAATTAGTCGTCCTAAAATTGCCGTTTTAGGTTTAAATCCTCATTCCGGTGATAACGGACTTTTGGGACAGGAGGAAAAAGATGTAATAATTCCTGTAATTCAAGAATTATATAAAAAAGGAATGTTAGTTTACGGGCCGTATGCTGCCGATAGTTTTTTCACGCCCAAAAACCTTCAGTTATTTGATGCCGTTTTAGGAATGTACCACGATCAGGCCTTAATTCCGTTCAAAACATTATGTTTTGAAGAAGGTGTGAATTATACCGCCTCACTTTCTTTTGTCAGAACTTCTCCTGACCATGGTGTAGCTTATGACATTGCCGGAAAAAATTTAGCCGACCCAACATCTTTTCGGGAGGCTATTTACAGAGCTATTGAGATTTTCAACAAACGAATTGAATACAAAGAATTAACTTCCAATGTGCTAAAATCAAGAAGTCATAAATTGGAAAAAGATACGTAAATCAAAAAAACATGGAACTTCAAAAATTACAAAAAGAAGTCGATGATTGGATTCAAAATCATGGAGTTCGTTATTTTAACGAGCTAACCAATATGGCACAACTAACCGAAGAAGTAGGTGAAGTTGCCCGAATTATTGCCCGACGATACGGTGAACAATCCGAAAAAGAATCTGACAAACAAAAAGATTTAGGTGAAGAATTAGCCGATGTGTTATTCGTTGTTTTGTGCTTAGCCAATCAAACCGGAACAGATTTGCAGACTGCGTTTGATAAAAAAATGAAAATCAAAACCAAACGCGATCATGACCGTCATCAAAATAATGAGAAATTAAAATAAAATGTCCAACTTATTTCTTTCTCAAAAAGAAAAAATTCTTCCAACAGAAATTCATATTTGTGGTTCAAAAAGTGAAACCAATCGACTTTTGATTTTGAATGCTTTATTTCAAAATCCGCTTGAATTACACAATAAATCCAACTCAGAAGATAGTTTTTTATTAGAAAACGCACTGAATAGTAGTGAATTAGAAATTGATATCCACCACGCCGGAACAGCAATGCGTTTTTTAACTGCCTACTTTTCCATTCAAAAAGAAAAAAAAACAATTTTGACCGGTTCTGACCGAATGAAAGAACGACCTATTTCCATTCTGGTTGAAGCTTTGAGAAGCTTAGGTGCCAAAATCAATTATTTAGAAAAAGAAGGTTTTCCACCTTTACAAATTGAAGGACAAAAAATTGAAAAAGATTTTATTGAAATTCAAGCCGATATAAGCAGTCAGTTTATTACAGCTTTGTTATTGATTGCACCCAAATTACCGAATGGTTTAACGATTCAATTACAAGGAAAAATTACTTCACTTCCTTATTTGTTGATGAGTATTAATTTCCTGAAAAAAGTTGGAATTTCTGTTCATTTTGAAGATAATAAAATTCAAATTCAACCTCAAAAAGAACTAAAATCACAAATTTTTACCATAGAATCCGATTGGAGTTCGGTGTCCTATTACTATTCTTTGGTGGCACTTTCTTCATCGGCAGAAATTAAATTAACTCATTTTTCTGAAAAAAGTCAACAAGGTGATGCACAAATAAGTGAAATTTACAAAAACCACTTTGGTGTAGCAACTCAAATTTCCGGTACTCAAATTCAACTGAAAAAAATACCGGATTTTATTTATAAAACTTTTGAATTAAACTTGAACAAAACACCGGACATTGCACAAACCATAGCTGTAACAGCAGCCGGATTAGGTTTAAAATGTAAATTAACCGGATTAAAAACTTTAAAAATCAAAGAAACCAACCGACTTTTAGCATTACAAAATGAATTGAAAAAAATCGGAGCAAATTGTGTTATATCCGACGATAGCTTGGAAATTACCGGTTTTTGCGAAAAAGAAAAATTACCTCAAATCAAAACCTATAACGACCATAGAATGGCGATGAGTTTTGCTCCTTTAGTGGTTTTATATGATATTGAAATCGAAAACCCTGAAGTTGTTAATAAATCGTATCCGGACTTTTGGGAAGATTGGAAAAAATTAGGACTTCTTTAAAAAGTCAACTTTCCGGTTGTATTTCCTTTTCGGGTTGTAAAACTTTTCCGAACTCCTTTTATATCGAAAGTTACCAGATTTTGTTGGTCAGAAAATTTTTCAATCAGCATTTGATTATTTACTTCAATTTCTTTGATGGTACTCACTCCGTCGATTTTCAGATACAATCGGGTGGATTTGTCATTAGTTTGTGAACCAATATAAGAAAGTGTTGCATTTTGTCCATTAATTTTCACATTTAAATTCGATTGTGTATAAGTTTTGGCTTTTGCATCAAAAGCATCCCGATTGGAAACAGAAGCTCCAACCACACTTTCTAAATCTTCGGTAAAAAACTTTGCTGTAATTTTTAAACTTCCGTTTTCATACTCAATATTTGTAGTCGAAGTATGAAAACCTTGTGCGGAAGCGACAGAGGTTGCACAAATAAACAGCATAAATAGATAAATATTTTTCATAAAGGTGTTTTTTTAAGTTTAATTAAACAAAGTTAATGCCAAATCAATTTTCCCAATCGAAACCGCAATTTAGGAAAATTTTAAGCACACAAAAAAATATTTTTTGCATTGAACTTCTTATTTATTCTCAGGCTTCTGTTTTTAATAAAATGAAATTTCTGTATTCTGCATTATCACAATTATACAAAAAACAATACGTTATTATTTTGAAAACAAAATACAGGAAATGAAAAATTGTGCATTTGTTGTAAAAGAACGTAATTTCGTAGCATAAAGATTGAATTTGAATTAAAAATTATGCCTTTACAAAGTATAAATCCTACTGAAACAAAAGCGTGGAGTAAATTAAAAAACCATTTTGAATCCATAAAAGACACTCATCTTAGGGAATTATTTCTTGATTCACAACGATTTGAAAAATTTCATCTGAACTTTCAGGATATTTTGGTAGATTTTTCTAAAAACCGAATTACCAAAGAAACTGTTGAATTGCTGATTGAATTAGCAAACGAATGTAAATTAAATGATGCCATTGAAAAGCAATTTTCAGGTGACTTAATCAATCAAACTGAATCGAGAGCAGTTTTACATACTGCTTTACGAAGTCCTAATAATCAAAAACTTGAGCAAAACGGAAGAAATATAATTCCGGAAATTCATTCGGTTTTAGAACAAATGAAAAACTTCAGTTCTAAAGTAATTTCAGGCGAGTGGAAAGGTTTTTCCGGAAAAAATATTACCGATATTGTGAATATCGGAATCGGGGGTTCTGATTTAGGTCCGAAAATGGTGGTTGAAGCTTTGAATTACTACAAAAATCATTTACATCTTCATTTTGTTTCCAATATCGATTCTACTCATTTACAAAAAACAATAAAAAATTTAAATCCGGAAACCACTCTTTTCATTATTGCTTCCAAAACTTTCACTACTCAGGAAACCATGACCAATGCTCACTCAGCAAAAGAATGGTTTTTAAATTCCGGAGCAAAAAAAACAGCTATTGCCAAGCATTTTGTTGCAATTTCCACAAATTCAGAAGCCGTTCAAGAGTTTGGGATTGATTTGGAAAATCAATTTGTATTTTGGAATTGGACAGGAGGGCGTTATTCACTTTGGAGTGCTATTGGATTGAGTATTTGCTTGGCGATTGGTTTTGATAATTTCAAAGAATTATTACAAGGAGCTCATGAAATGGATAAACATTTCCAAATAGAAACATTTGAAAAAAACATTCCGGTAATTTTGGCTTTATTAGGAATTTGGTACACTAATTTTTTTGAAGCCGAAACCCATGCAATTTTAGCTTATGACCAATATTTATCAGAATTTGCTCCTTATTTGCAACAAACCGATATGGAAAGTAATGGAAAATCGGTTGACCGAAATGGTGAAAAAATCAACTATCAAACTGGAGCAATTATTTGGGGAGAACCGGGTACAAACGGGCAACATGCTTTTTATCAATTAATTCATCAAGGAACAAAGCTCATTCCTTCCGACTTTTTAGTAGCAGCTCAATCGTTAAATCCGCTTGGTGAACATCATGAAAAACTACTCTCCAATTTCTTTGCACAAACCGAAGCTTTGGCTTTTGGAAAAACAAGAAAAGAAGCAGAAAAAGAATTAATTCAACAAGGAAAAACTCCGGAAGAAATTGAAAAACTACTTCCTTTTAAAGAATTTGAAGGAAATCAACCAACAAATTCTATTGTTTTTAAAAAACTGAAACCTAAAACTTTAGGTTCACTATTAGCCTTGTATGAACATAAAATTTTTGTTCAAGGTGTAATTTGGAATATATTCAGTTTTGACCAATGGGGCGTAGAATTAGGCAAACAATTGGCAAATACAATTTTACCTGAATTAAAAACCACTGAAAAAATTAATTCGCACGATTCTTCGACCAACGGACTTATTAATTTTTATAAAAAAACACGAAATGAAGATTAATCTTCTTTTTTTATTTTTAGCAACTTTCTCTTTTGGACAATACAAAAGAGCCGACTTAGATCGGAAGAGCGTCGT
>JAQVDG010000202.1 GCA_028698395.1 Weeksellaceae bacterium | reverse complement strand
AGGTCTACCTTTAATAATTTTACTACCAACCAGTCTAACACTGTTTCTGTCTGCCCAACTAATTTGTTTTGTTAATATGTATTCAAATCCATTCATTGGCTGTGTCTTTTTTTGCATAAACGCTAACGTTTTGGGTATTGCCGAAGGCGGGAAAATCGAAGTCGAAAACTTTCGATTTTGCACCGAGGCGAGCCAAAACGAATTATTATGAGTTAAATTTAAATATAAAAAACGAATAAAATTCGTTTTTGGCGGAGATTGAAGTGCAAACCTCGAATTTAGCATTTTAACCCCGCTTTTGGCAATACCGTGTTAGCTGTTCGCCCTTCTTGTTCGTATTTTGTTTGTCCGTTCATTTGATGTTTCGTGGTGCGTTGGCTTGGTAGCTCTTTTGCATTTTTTAGCGTGGGTTTGTGTGTTGGCTAAAAATGCAAATGTGCTACCAAAAGCGTGGGCAATTAATCTATTGTCGAATTTAAGAAACCATATTCTTTGCTTACTATCAATTTTCGGTCAAGATATAAGTTGGAAAGTTCACAAGTTGTTTCGGGTGTTAATGTGCAAGAATGACAAGCTGCAAGATTTAATTGTCCAACGCCTTGTCCTTCTGATTCTATACAAATCGGGTCGGAAGAACAGTCGGTTGCTCTTAAAATTGCACTATTGATAATGTTGTTTAGGTTGTCTAAGTCATTACACAAGTTAGAAAGACCTCCTAAATAACCGTCTGTTCCGTCAAAAGCCGAAATTAAAAATCCGTGCATTGTTTCACTCACATACAATCTTTCTGATAAAGACGAAACAGGATAACCACAAACATATTCCAATTCACGCATTAGTAAATGCGAAAGCGTATGAATTAAAACTTTCTTTGGTGTTAATGTCTTAGCGATAATTTGATGTGATTTCCAATCTGCATTTTGAGCGTTTGATTTTATTTTTCCAGTTCGTTCAATCACTTCTTGCTGTTGTTCCCAGTGTTTCAATTTCTGTTCGTCTAAAACAAACAAAATTCCTTCGCCATAACTTTCTAATGCAGGTAAAGTTTTAGTTTCAAAATTATTTTTAGAAACAGATTGTCGTTGAACAGTATATTCATATTCATTCTGATTCTGTAAAATTGAATCTACATCAATCGGTTCGTTTCGGGTAAACGAAGTTTGGACGGTTGTTTTTTTCAGCTTGTCAATTTTCACCAACTTAGAAAAACCGTTGATTTGTTCGCTACAATCAATTACACGAAATTTTATTTGCTTGTTGTCGGGCTGTTCTTTTTCTAAAAAGTAATTGTATTCTGCTTCTCGGTAAATATTGTCTGGAATGTATTTGATGTCGCCTGTTTCTAAATATTGTTGAATTAACTCTTTGTCTATTTTCTTTTGAATACTGACTAATTGAACAATTTGTTCAGGTGTAAATTGACCACTTTCAACCATATTGTCAATGTCAAGTCTAATTTCAGAAGAAAGTGGATTTTGCAATTCAGGAATAAACAAACTACTCAAAGAATTGGCATAATAAACGCTATTACTCGTTTTGAGTTTTACACTTGTTTTGGCTGAACAATTTTCTTCGTGAAATTTTCCGTTGTCGGGCTTTAACCAATATTTTTTACCCAAACACGGTTGTTCAAAATTGAAAACACCTTTTAGGTTCGCTTTCTTTTTGCAATTTTTACACTCTACCCAAATACCTGAAAGTTCAGTATTCTCACGGCTTATTTTGTAAATCAAATCTTGGCTGTCGCAACACTTTTTTGAAAAGTCTAATTGAGGTCCGTTTGATTTTTCATTTTTGTTGTCGTTTTCTTCATCAGATTGCTGACTTCTATCGCTTGGTAAACGATTATTCCAAAATTCCCAAGGCAAATCGTGAATGTGTCCATTGCCACAAGTCATTACAAAACGAATTTGTTCTAAGTGATTTTCCTTGCAATCTTTATTGCTGCATTTTGGCGGATTGAAAAAATCCGTCTTTTTACCCGAAGCTGTCCAACGCTTTTTCCATTCACTATAATTTGCAAAACGATGGCAACGGGTACAATAAAACCATTTCGGGAAATAACTCGCCTTTGGTCTTACGTTGTGTAAAAACGAATCTCTGTCCGTTGGAATTGCGACCAAATGTTTCAAGTTTGGAAAACGATTTTTTAAGCGTTGCAATAAACGGTCATCTTTGATAATGTAATGAGCTAATTTTTCATTTAATTCACTGTAACCCCATTCATCAAAAGTTTCTATGATAATAGAATTATCTGTTGTTTCAATCAATGAACCAACTCCGCCATAATTTGAAATATGTTTGCTTCTTCCGTGTTTTATTTTGTCAAATGCCATATTCTAATATTGTTTGATTAGTATTTCAGCACTTGGCTCTACGCTTCGCATAGATTGCATTGCTGTTAATGTATCATCATCGTTTTTCTTTTCTTGCATTGGCACAATCAACGATTCTTTCGGGTGGTCTTTCCAATAGTAATGTTTGATTTTATTATCGTTAATCTTTGTTTTCCAATCTCTCAAAATGTCATCTAACTTTTCTGTAATGAGTTCTAAATCGTTTTGAGCGAATGGATGATTTTGGAAAAGTGTGATTAAATTATTTCGTAATTCATTTTTTACTTTATCATCAATCAATGCGTTTGCCATATCGTTAGCGGTGTATTGCGTTGAGTGTCGGAAATACGCAAGAATTAAAGTGAACAACATTTTATCCAAAGCATTTTCCGCAAATGGCGTTACGCTTAACGGTTCAACTTGTTTGTAGAATGTTTTGTGAAACTGAACAAAATCTTCAAAATACGATAAATCACGGCTGTTGAATGGGTCGTAAAGCGTTAAAACCAAACCTTCATTTTTTCTTGCAACACGGCTACTTGCCTGAATATATTCGGCTGTGTTCGGTGGCATTCCGTTCATTACCATTACACCCAATCTGCCAACGTCAAGACCGACACTAATCATATTCGTTGCTAAAACTAAATCGTAAGAAGTGTGTTCTTTAATGTTTCCGTTAAACTCAATTTCCAACTTGTCTAAATTCTTTTTGATTTTCTCATTCGGAATACGACTTGTCAATTCAAGATTTCTGTAAGAAAGTTTGTTGTAATTGTTAGCTGAAACAAAATCATCGTTCAAATAACGAACTTGTAATTGCTTAATAATCGGCTTTAATTCTGAATTGATTTTGTTTGAAAAACGTCCAATTTCTTTCAAACTTTTGAAATACGAAAGTATTGTCCAAAAACTATCTGCTTCTTTTTTGTCGCTTGATTGTTTCCAAATTTCCAAACGTGCATAAAGTAATGAAGCCAAAAGTTGCAAGTTTGTTACAACGGTTGTTTTTCCCGTTGGCAAAATGCCAATGTATTTACGTTTACTTTCTTCAATAACTTTTGAGAAAAACGTATCATCTGCATTTGTTGCATACTGCGGGAAAACACTTGCTTCTCGTCCGTACAAACCTTGAATTTGTTTGTCCACGTTTTTAACGGTTGCCGTAGAAGCAATGATTTTTGGATTGTCGCAAAGTCGTAACAATGCGTTTTCAAACAAACCAACTAAACTTCCCAAAGTTCCGTTCAACAAGTGTAACTCGTCTTGAATAATCAATTCAGGTTTACGATTTGTTCCATTGAAAAAAGTTGTGGCTTCGCCTTTCCAAGCAAGCATTGCGAATTTATCAACGGTTGCAAAAAGAATTGTTGGTGGTTTTGAATAAATATCTTCATCAATCAACACAACGGGCAAACCGCTTTTTGTTTCTGAAAAATGACACGCTTCATTCAAACAATAACTTTGCAAATTTGTTTTCCCAATTCTGTGTCCGATTTGATAAACCGTGTCCGCTTGTTTTATTTTAGAAATGATTTTTGTATTGCACCATTGACAATTTGATAACTGAAAAGGATTTACAACAAAGTTGTCGCCTTTGTTTAGTTTTTTTAGCGTGTTATCAAGTTTGGTTTTTGCATCTTTCAATAAGTTTGGAATAGTTTGAGCACCAACCCAAAAACCTATTGAGATTTTTGTTTCGCCTAAATCTTTATGATTGCTTCGGATAAATTCACAAGCTAAAATCATTTTTGAAGCACGTTCAAATTGCTGTGCAGAAAGTAAACGTAGAGTGTAACGAATAATAATGTTTACTCCGTCATAACTGTCGGAATAATTTATTCTTCGCCAAAAAATCAAGAAAGCCGAAACTGCTAAATATGCTTCCGTTTTTCCACCACCTGTTGGGAAATACAATAAATCAATCAACTCTTTTTCGTTGCTGTTTTCATCAACAAACGAAGCCAAACATTGCAGAATAAAAGCTAACTGAAATGGTCGCCATTCAGGTATTCTATTTGAAGGAAAATCCAAAGTTGCATAATCTTGAAAGTTGTGTTGCAAAACTTCGTTTCGTTCCCAAACTTCGTAGCCTTCTTTTTTTGTATTGAAATGTTGTGCGGTTTGGAACATTTGCAAATAAATTGCTGTGTTTGCTAATTGAAATGCACGCAAAGCGTTTTCGTTTTTTGAAAGTAACTTTATTCCGTTGCTAATACGATTGTAAATCTGTTCACACTTTGCAATGTTTTGTAAACCTAAATCATTTCCGTTTGCAGATTTGCGTTCATCTTCAATCCAATGTTTGTATGCTTCTGCAACTTTCGTGAGATTGGAAATAATGCTTTGCTTGTCCGTATTGTAAACAGAAAGGTTTTTTATGTTCAGAATTTCGCCTTTGATTTTTTCCGTTTCTGAACTCTGACTTTTCACATCGTATTCGGGCAAAAATGTAGATTGTATCCATTGTGGCGTGTTTGGCGATTGTGCGTTTTCCCAAGTACAAGCCGTGTTGTGTCCGATACCGAAAGCCAATTTTTCACGATAGAGATAATCCAACATTTTATCTTCATCGGTTTTGTACAAATGCGATTTGTAATCTCTGAACGGCA
>JAQVDG010000201.1 GCA_028698395.1 Weeksellaceae bacterium | reverse complement strand
TTCTTGAACTTCAGTTTTAATTTGAAATAAATCAGATTGGGATTTTTCGGAAATTTCTTTTTTTACTAATGCTAAAATTTTAGTTAAAACTGCCGTTTCATATTGAAAATAACGCTGAAAATACAAGCGATTATTCAATAAAACCAAAGGTTTTTTTAGATTTTCGTCTGATACAAATTCATTTTTCTTTAATTCATCCATCGAAAGCAAACGGTAATTGGTTAATCCATTTTCTTCTTCTTTGAGTTTTTCCCAATCAATTTGATTCAAATTCAAACAAATACTTCCTTCTGCTAATTTCTTAGAAAGTAAATAAAAATAAGGCAACATTTCTTTGTCATTGAAATAATTGGCAAATTGCAAGTGAACATTTTGGGTTTGTATCATGGTTTCGAATTTATGAAAAATAATGAATTTCTTACTAAACTCAAAAGAATAAATAAGCAATTGGTTAACTTATGACATTTTGAAAATTCATTTTCGGGAATTCAGTGAATTATTCAAAAAGAAAATTCCGGTAAAAGAAACCAAAGCCGTCAGTAAAGAAAACAGCAAAGCAACTGAAACAGAGATGTTTTGATTGAAATCAAACCAAGTGGAACCATAATAAAAAACAGTTTCCCGAACGCCTATTCCCGCAAAAGAAATGACCGAAAGAACGCTGGAAATCAGAAACATAAACAAATAAGCCAGAAAAGCAGTTTGAATCGAAAGGGATTTTAAAATAAAAAAAATACAAATTAATTGAGCGAATTGCACCCAAATTGAATAAAAAAAACCGAGATAAATTCGTTTTTTATAAATAGAAAACCAATGAATCACCAATCGTAAAATGATGATTGTCAATAAAATTCCAAGACAAAAAATTAAAACATTCCATTTATAAGAAAATGGAGTTTCTAAAAATAAAATCAGTAAACTACCCCAAAAACCAATAGCGACAATTCCCAAAAATCGTTCAATAAAAACAAGTTGTCCAATTTTTTTTACCGGTTTTTTAAAGGTTTTATTTAATAAATAAATTTTGTAAGCATCACCACCCACTCCACCGGGAAAGAAAAAATTGTAAAACATTCCTAAAAAATTCAATTTGACATTGTTCCAAAAAGAAATCCGAATTCCGGCTTTCCGAATGAAAAGGTCAAAACGGATAATCGAAAAGAAAATAGAAATAAAAAGAAAGAAAATTGCCGGAATGAAATAAACTAATTTTATCGAAAACACTACAGTTTTAATGTGTTCCCAATCTAATTTACTGAAAACAAAAGCAATTAAGCTCAAGCTAACAACAATCTTAAAAATTGTTTGAAGTTTCTTTTTTAATTTCGGTTCCACCGATGAATAATTTTCTTACTTTATACGGTCGTTTTTGCTGCGATTCAAAGTAGGTGCGCATTTGCAAATCTATAATAAATCCGGTAGTGAAAAATTGTACACCAATAAATAATAGTAAAATTCCCAAAATCAAAAGAGGGCGATTCCCAATATCTTCACCTAATCCAAATTTTACAAAAAGTAAATAAATCGAAATTAAAAAACCTAATAAAAAAGAGATAAGTCCCATATTTCCAAATAGATGAATTGGCTTTTGTAAGTATTTTCTCTGAAAAAGAAGTAAAATTAAATCATTAATGACTTTAGTGGTTCGCCCGATTCCGTATTTGGATTTCCCAAATTTTCGAGCGTGATGATTGACTTTCATTTCACTGACTTTTGCTCCGTTTAAAAATGCGACTAAACTAATATAACGGTGCATTTCGCCATACAAATTCAAGTCTTTTGCGGTTTCTTGAGTGAAAATTTTAAGTGCACAACCATGATCTTGAATATCTAATTTGGTTGATTTTCGAATAATTTTATTTGCAATTTTAGACAGAAATTTACGGGAAAAACCATCTTTCCTGTTTTCCCGAATTCCGGTAACCAAATCCCAATCTTCAGTCGTTATTTTTTGATACAATTTAAAAATATCAGAAGGGTCATTTTGTAAATCACCGTCCATCGTTACAATATAATCCCCGGAAGCATAGTCAATTCCGGCTGCTAAAGCCAAACTTTGACCGTAATTTTTTTTAAGTTCAATAAAAAATAAATTCGGATGATTAATTTTTTTTATTTCTTCACGAGTCGAATCCGTCGAACCATCATCTACTAAGATCAATTCATGTTCTTGATTTTGAAGAGTTTCCGTTATTTTTTTGACCAAAAGCGAAATATTCTCTGCTTCATTATAAACAGGTACAACAATTGACAACTTATCGGGAATGGAAATTTGAATCATTTTAATCCTTACTTTAGCCTTCGCCAAAAAACTAAAGCGAAGATAATACAAAATCAATGAGTTCGCATTCTCAAAAAGAATATTTCTATTATTTGCTCCTTTTACTTGTATCCGGGGTTTTGTGTTTTATTAATTTAGGCGGTCATCCGATTTATATTCTGGATGAAGCAAAAAATGCAGAAGCTGCTCGGGAAATGTTTGTCAGTAACAATTGGTTGCTCCCGACTTTTAACGGAGAATTACGAACAGATAAACCGCCTTTGCATTATTGGTTTATGCTGATTTCTTATAAAATTTTTGGTGTAAGTGCTTTTTCAGCTCGGTTTTTTTCAGCGATTTTTGGTGTTTTGACTTTACTTTCCACTTATCATTTCACTAAAAAATTTGCCGGACAAAAAACAGCTGTTATTACAGCTTTTATTCTGAGTTCTTCCTTGTTTTTTATGCAAGAATTTCATTTAGCAGTTCCCGATCCGTATTTGATTTTCTTTATCAGTTTTGGATTGTTTCACTTTTATGATTTTTACAAAGAAGGAAAACGAAGCAGTTGGTTAATTTTTTACCTTTCTTTTGGATTGGGAATTTTAGCAAAAGGTCCAATAGCAGTGATTTTACCGGGATTGATTATTCTCATTTTTTTACTAAGTAAAAAAGAAATGAACCGGAAAATGATTGGGAGAATCAATCCGTTTTTAGGAGGGTTATTGACTTTAGCAATTGCCGTTCCTTGGTTTATTTGGATTCACAAAGCTACAAACGGAGCTTTTACACAAGGTTTTTTCTGGCAACACAATGTACAAAGATTTAGTAGTGAAATGGAAGGACACGGCGGATTACCTTTTATTACTTGGGCTTTTGTGTTATTGGGTTTGCTTCCATTTTCGTTTTTCATTATTCAGGGATTTATTCAATCATGGAAAAAAAGAAAATCCAATGATTATATTTTATTTTCCTTTCTTGTTGCTTCGGTTTTTATTGTATTTTTCAGTATTTCCAATACGAAGTTGCCCAATTATCCCATGCCGAGTTATCCGTTTATTGCGGTACTAATTGCGGTTTTTTTAAAAGAAGTAACTGAATCTTCCCAATTTCTTAAATCCTATAAAATCAGTCTTTGGATCTTATTTGGAATTACTATTTTACTTCCGGCAGCTGCTTATTTTATTTTTTCAAAAATTGAAGTTCAACTTTATAATCAACGTTTTTTAAGTTTATTTTTAGTGCTACTTCCCATAGGCTCTTTTATTGCTTTAATTTATTTGAAGCAGAAAAAAATCAAACAAAGTATTTTAGCTATTGGCTTGAGTGCTATGATTTTATGTGTGAGTTTATTCCAGTTTATTTATCCGGGATTGACCAATCAAAGTCCATTGGTTTTGGCAAAAGAAGTAATGAATTCACAAACTCCGGCAATTTTATACAAAGGATATGATCCGGCGTTTTTGTTTAATTTTGAACGAAATTTTCCTTTTGCAGAAAATAAAGAGCAAGTTTTACATTATTTATCAGAAAATCCGGATGGAATCGTTATTACAAAAGAAAAATTTTACCATTCGGACTGGGAAGAAATTCCAACCGAGGTTTTACTCAAACAAAAAGCGGTATTTGAAAATTATACCCTTCTAATTTTTAGATTGAAATGAAACAAAAAGTCATCGTTATAACAGGAAGTTCATCCGGAATCGGAGAAGTTTTGGCTAATTATTTTGTGGAAAAAGGGCATATTGTGTACGGATTATCTCGTTCAAAAAAAAATCACACAAAATTTCATCATATCGGAACTGATATAACCAATAAAGAAAACGTTTTTCAGTCTTTTGGGAAAATAAGCAGGGAGGCCGGGAAAATTGATGTTTTAATTAATAATGCCGGAATGGGAATGTTGGGCGCAATTGAAGATGTGGCACAGGAAGATTTAAATAAATTACTGAATGTCAATGTTTTTGGAGTGATTTACGCCATGCAGGCGGTTTTACCTGTTATGCGCTTACAGAAATCAGGCTGTATTTTAAATGTTTCATCCATTGCCAGTAATCACGGTTTGCCTTTCCGGGGTTATTATTCTGCTTCAAAGTCAATGGTGGATAGAATTACAGAGTCTGTTCGTTTAGAAAATAAAAAAACCGGAATTGAAATTGCAACTTTAAATTTAGGTGATATTCAAACCCCAATTGCCGACAGTCGAATCCAAAGTACAATTTCTTCCTTTTATAAAAATAAATACGAAAAATTAGTTCCAATTATTGATGAAGAGGTAAAAAAAGGAATGAAACCGGAAGAGTTAATTCCTGTTATTGAAAAATTAATTCAGAAAAAGAACCTAAAGCCTCACTATACAATTGGAAAACCTTTGCAAAAAATATCCATTACTTTGAAAAGAGTATTAGGACAACGGAATTTTGAAAAATTATTAGCTAATTATGCTAAAATTGACGAATAGTATAAATTACCCTATTATTTCAGTTGCTATTTTTTGTTCTTTCAGCCAAGCTTCCAAAAGTTGGTTGAAAACTTCCGGATGTTCCATCATAGGAGCATGACCGCATTTGTCAATCCAATACAAATTAGCATTAGGTAATTCTTGCTCAAACTCAATGGCGACCTCAGGTGGCGTAACACTGTCTTGTTTTCCCCAAATTAAGCAAACCGGTGTTTTAATGTTTTTTAAATCATTCTTCATAT
>JAQVDG010000200.1 GCA_028698395.1 Weeksellaceae bacterium | reverse complement strand
CACTTGGTAAAAGTTCACGACGTAAGATAGTTTCCTCATCATAATCCAGTTCATTTGAAGAGAAAAAAGATTGTAAATCCAATTCCGCTATTGAAAAATGAGCTTCTACCACACATTTTTTGGAGGAATTACTGATGATTTTCAAATCTGCTCGTTCTCCCAAAATTAATTTTAAAGCTCCTAAAAGAATGGATTTTCCAGCTCCTGTTTCTCCGGTTATAATCGTCAATCCGTGATTAAACTCAATAGTAAGTTTATCAATTATGGCAAAATTTGTAACCGAAAGCCGGGTAATCATAGTTGTTTATACACTCAAAAATGAAACTTTTATTTTTTTAGATTATTCCAGATTGAACTATTGGTAGGCGAAAGAGAATTCAGAGTTTCTTTGATTTGTGTAATATTAACACTCGACATCATACCGCCGCCAAAAATCTTTCCGATTTCATCTTTTTTTGCTAAAAAGAAAATATCCAAAGGATAAAATAAAGCATAATTTCCCCGACTATAGAAATTCAAGGTTTCTAAAGCATTTCCAATCACATTTTTGGCTCGTGTTTCATTGTCATCCATCATATCCAATCCTACTCTGTGGTACTGATAATACACATTTCGCAAGGCTTTATTATTGGCTTTCAATACATCGTTGATTAAACTGGAACGTGATTTATTTCCTTCCATTTCACTCCAACCGGAAAACCGCGCTCCAACCGCATTATTAGCAATTTGCTGACTAATTTTAAAATAAGGCGTTCCTCCTTCTAATTTAAAAGTATCTGCATCCATTCCTAAAATATAATACACATAAAATGCAATAACATCAGATAGGTTTTTATCGCTGAATTTTCTCGGATTGAACACTATATCTTCCGATTCGGTATAAGTAAAATCGAATTTTGAATCTACAAAATTCAATATGGGTGTATAATAAGTGGTATTAAAAACCGGTCTTCGGGACTGAATCTGAAGTCGGGCTTGGAAATTATTTCCTTCTCGTCCTGTTACGATAATCAGGAAATTAGCTTCGATTTTCTCGTGAACTTTTAATCGGTTATCTGTCCATTTTGTTGTATTTACAAAATCGTTCAGCGAGCGTTCTAAGGTTTTAAATATCTGATTATTTGAAGTTTGAACCTGTGAATAATCTACTGTTACCGTCGCTCTGAACTCTTGTGCGGAAACCAAGACAGAGGTTAATAAAATCATTAACAAAACTTTCATTTTACTCATACATCATAATTTTCAAGGATAAAGTTAAGAATATCTTTCGCAACTTCATTTTTATTTTTTACCGGAAAGCTTTTTGAATTACTGTTTTTTGAAAAAATAGTAATTTTATTGGTGTCTTTTTGGAATCCAGCTTCCTTGTCTTGCAAGGAATTAAGCACAATACAATCCAAATTTTTTGCAGTGAGTTTTTCTTTTGCAAATTTTTCTTCCTGATGAGTTTCCAAAGCAAAACCAACCAATATTTGACTTTTTTTAATTTCTCCCAAGCCTTTTAAAATATCGGGATTTTTAATCAGTTCAACCGTTAAATTTTCAGTTGATTTTTTTATTTTTTGTTCTGCTTGTGTTAATGGACGATAATCCGCAACTGCTGCTGCCATAATCACTAAATCCGAATTCTCAAACTCAGACAGCATAGCTGTTTGCATTTCTAAAGCGGATACTACATCTATTCTTTTTAATGCAAATCCTTCGGTAGAAACTGAGGAAGGTCCACAAACTAAGCTTACTTCTGCACCTAATTCTATTGCTGTTTTGGCAATTTCAATTCCCATTTTCCCGGAAGAAAAATTTCCTATAAAACGAACCGGATCTAAACGTTCGTAAGTTGGACCGGCTGATACCAAAACTTTTTTTCCAAATAAGGGTGATTTTTTTTGAAAATCTTTTTCAATAAATTCTAAAATTGTTTCCGGTTCTGCCATTCGTCCTTCTCCACTCAGCCCACTTGCCAACTCTCCACTTTCTGCCGGAATAATCAGATTTCCAAATTGTATCAATTTAGCTAAATTTTCTTTTGTGGACGGATGTTGATACATATCCAAATCCATTGCCGGAGCAACATAAACCGGACATTTTGCAGACAAATAAACCGCCATCACTAAATTATCAGATGCACCATCTGCCATTTTAGAAAGTGAATTTGCAGTAGCCGGAGCAACAATCATACAATCTGCCCACAAAGCCAATTCTACATGATTATTCCAACTTCCGTCTTCATTTGAAAACTTCCATTCGACCGGATTTTTTGAAAGAGTAGATAAAGTAAGCGGTGTTACAAATTCAAGAGCTTCAGGTGTGAGAATTACCCGAACTTCTGCTCCTTTTTTAACCAATAAGCGAACTAAAAAATTAGCTTTATAAGCTGCAATCCCAGCGGTTACTGCTAATAAAACTTTTTTCCGGTTCAATATGGACATAAAAAGAGTCTTTTATTTATCTTCCGAAGGTTTTCTGAAATATACATTTCCGTCCATCCATTCTGTAATTGCGATGGAAGTGGATTTAGGAAGTCTTTCGTAGAATTTTGAAACTTCAATTTGTTCACGGTTTTCAAAAATTTCTTCTAAAGAATCCGTGTGAGAAGCAAATTCATCTAATTTCTGAATTAATTCAGTTTTCATTTCCTGACCAATTTGCTCTGCTCGTTTTCCCATAATTACAATCGCTTCATAGAGATTTCCCGTAGGAGCTTCTATTTTTCCCCGATTAAAGGTTTCCGTTGTAGTCGGTGCTTCAATTTCTTTGAAATTCATATCGTTTAATACTAATTAGTTCTACTTTGTTCTTGTTTATTTTGATGATTCTAATCGTGCCATCAATTCTTTATGCTTTGTCAACTCTGTATTTGTGCGTTCGTTGATTTTATCGGCTTCTGCTCTAAATTTAGAATTCGGATATTGCCTAATAAACAAACGATACTGGGTCAATGTGTTTTGCAAACGTAATTCTTTCACATCAATACGGCTGTAATTTACAGCTAATTCATATTTAGACCGAAGCGAATATATCATAGCTTCTTCTCTATATTTTGTATCAGGAAAATCATCTATCATATTGTCAAATGCAATTCCTGCTGCTTTGTATTTCAAGGTTTTATAATAGATTTTTGCAATTTCAAATGCTTTCTTTTCTAATTTATGGCGTAATTCGTCAATGTAAGCATTGGCTTGTGGCACATAAGAAGAATTCGGATATAAATTAATGAAAGCCTGTAATTCATTAATTGCGTTGTAAGTACTGGTTTGGTCTAAATTATATTCCGGCGAATCCACATAAAAAGAGTAAGCCGATTGGAAAGCGGCCTCTTCTGCTCTTGGATCGCTTGGATTTGAAATATAAAAAGTTTTGTATTGATGTCCTGCTAAACGGTAATTTCTGTCTTTAAAATTTGCTGTGGCTTGTTTGTAAGCGATGTCAACTCCTTCTTCTGTACCGGCAAAAGCTACGGCAACACGGGAATACAACTCAATTGCATTTATCCATTTACCTTCTTCATAAAATTCATTGGCAATCTTAAGAATATAATCCTTATCTGAACTCTTTAATGCAGTTTCCATTCGTCGGTTACACGATACGAAAATGCTTGCTGTCAATACTAAAATTGCGAATTTTTTAAACATTCGGCAAAGATATAAAATTTTCATTTCATAACTCATTTAATTTATGAGTTGATTTTTTATTTTAACTTGTTCTTAGGTAAATTTTCTTTCTTATTTTAACTCATTCTAAATTTTCTCATTTTGAAATTATGGCTTACCTTTACCCAAACTTTTCATTCATGAACAGAGAAGAAGTAAAACGCAGGAATTACGAAGTTGTGAAACAGGTTTTTACCCGATTTTTAGAAGAACACAACCACAGAAAAACACCGGAAAGATATGCAATTTTAGAAGAAATTTATTTGACCGATGAACACTTTGATATTGACCGCCTTTACATCATGATGAAGGATAAAAAATACCGAGTAAGTCGTGCTACTTTGTACAATACAATTGAACTTCTGATGGATGCAAGATTGGTTCGTCGTCATCAGTTTGGCGAACAGCAAGCTCATTATGAAAAATCATACTTTGACAAACAACATGACCACGTCATACTTTCAGATACAGGTGAAGTTATTGAATTTTGTGATCCAAGAATTCAATCCATAAAAGCGACTATTGAGGAAATTTTCGATATTAAGGTTGACAGCCATTCACTCTATTTCTATGGCAAAAGAAACAGCTAATTCTTCAAATTCCCTTCATTTTCTTTTTCTCATCTCATTTTTATTAATGAGCGTTTTTTCATTTGGACAAACCGAAAAAGACCCACCAAAAAAAATAAAACATCGACATTCAGAAGAAATACAAGTAAGCCCGGAACGTTTTGAAGGAAATCCTTTTGCTTTTGGTAATGTGATTTTTGAACATGACGGAGCTCTTTTGTATAGTGACAGTGCAGTTTATTATCAAAACGAAAATTTATTTGTTGCCTGGTCAAATGTCCGAATGATTAATGATACCGTTTCCATGCGTTCAGACAGTTTACGTTACGATGGAAATACCAGCCTAACGAAAGCCTTTGGTAATGTTCACATGAAAGATGATAAATCTGAATTATTTGCTGATTATGCCGAATACGACCGAAAAACTGACATTGCTTCTGCTTCAGGAAATGTAGTGATGATTGACCCCAGTCAACGAATTGAGACGCCATTGATGATTTATGAACGTCAAACCGGAATTGCAAGAACCGATGCCGGAGCCATTATACGAGGAAATGACGGAACGGTTACTCATACTCAAATCTTGGTTTACAACGCCAATTCCAAAGAAGTTCATTTTGATCAAAATACGATGATTGAAACACCGGATTATCGTATCAATTCTGACAAAATGATTATGAATCAGGCAACCGATATAACCGTTTTTTTAGAACGAACTACCATCACCGACCGAAAAAATCCAAGAA
>JAQVDG010000199.1 GCA_028698395.1 Weeksellaceae bacterium | reverse complement strand
TTATGATTGAAGGTGAGGAAGAAGTTGGTTCGAGTAGTTTGGGTGAATTTGTTAAAAACAATAAAGAAAAATTACAAAATGATATTATTTTGATCTCTGACACCGAGATTATTTCTAACGATCAACCTTCTATTTCCGTTGGTTTACGCGGTTTAAGTTATGTAGAAGTAGAAGTAAAAGGTGCAAATTTAGATATGCACTCCGGCGTTTATGGAGGTGCTGTTCCTAATCCTATTAATATATTGTGTGATATGATTTCAAAATTACACGATGAGAATAAACACATTACTATTCCCGGTTTTTATGATGGTATTTTGGAATTAACCGAAGAAGAAAGAGCTGAAATGTCCAGAATTCCGTTTAATTTGGAAAATTATAAGAAATCAATCGGAATTGCTGATATTCATGGAGAAAAAGGTTTTACTACTTTGGAAAGAACTTCTATTCGTCCGACTTTGGACGTGAACGGGATTTGGGGTGGTTATACCGGAAAAGGTGCGAAAACCGTAATTGCTTCTCATGCTTATGCAAAAATTTCAATGCGATTAGTTCCGGGGCAAGATCCGGACAGGGTAACACAATTATTCGTAGATTATTTTCCAACTTTAGCTCCTTCATCTGTAGAAGTAAAAGTAATTCCTCATCACGGTGGTCATGCTTATGTTTTACCAACTTCTGACAAAGGATTCCGAGCGGCAAAAAAAGCAATGACACAAACTTTTGGAAAAGAAGCTTTGGCAACGCGAGGTGGAGGAAGTATTCCGATTGTTGCTCTATTTGAAAAAGAATTAAAATCCAAATCAGTTTTAATGGGATTTGGACTAAATTCGGATGTCATCCATTCACCCAATGAAAATTACGGATTATTCAACTTTTATAAAGGAATAGAAACAATTCCGTATTTCTTTAAATATTACGTAGAAAGCGAATCTTAATATAAAAAAACGCCTCCGAAAGGAGGCATTTTTCAAGTATAACAACTGAAATTATATTCAGTCGGATTATTTTTTATCCGGTTTTGGTAATAAAACTTTTCGTGAAAGTTTCATTTTCTTCTTATCGTCATATCCTAAGAATTTCACCTGAATTTTATCTCCTAAGTTTAACGCTTCTTCTACCGTATTCAATCTTCTGTGTTCAATTTCGGAAATATGAACCAAACCTTCTACACCTTTAGAAATTTCAACAAAAGCACCAAATGGTTTGATGGATTTTACAACAGCATCGTAATTTGCTCCGATTTCAGGTACAAACGCAATTTGTCTTATACGCTCAATCGCCGCATCAATTTTCTCTTGGTCAACACCTGAAATTTCAACTCGGCCGTATTCTTCTGTTTCTTCAATAGCAATAACTGTATCGGTCTCTTTTTGTAATTCCTGAATGATTTTCCCACCCGGTCCGATTACGGCTCCGATGAATTCTTTTGGAATATTAATGATGATTAACTTCGGTGCATTTGGTTTTAATTGAGGTCTTGGTTCTGAAATGGTTTTCATCATTTCACCTAAAATATGCAAACGACCTTCTCTGGCTTGTTCCAATGCTTGTTCCATAATATCCATAGTCAATCCCTGAATTTTAATATCCATTTGACAAGCCGTAATTCCATCTTTAGTTCCGGTTACTTTAAAGTCCATATCGCCCAAATGGTCTTCATCTCCTAAAATATCGGAAAGAACTGTCCATTTTTTTGAATTTGAATCAGTGATTAACCCCATTGCAATTCCTGAAACCGGTTTTTTAATCGGAACTCCTCCATCCATTAAAGCTAAGGTTGCTGCACAAACAGTTGCCATGGAAGAAGAACCGTTGGATTCCAAAATATCAGAAACAATACGAACTGTATAGCCAAAATCGTCCGGTAAAGTATAAGACAAGGCTCTTTGCGCTAAATTCCCATGTCCGACTTCACGTCTTGAAGTTCCTCTTAACGGACGAGCTTCACCGGTTGAAAACGGTGGGAAATTATAATGTAAAAAGAAGGTTTCATCGTGTTGAGAAGCTACGCTATCCACCATATTGGCATCTTTAGAAGACCCCAGAGTCAATGCAGTCAATGACTGAGTTTCACCTCTTGTAAAAACAGCAGAACCGTGTGTTCCCGGCAAATAATCAACTTCGCTCCAAATAGGACGAATCGTTTTTGGGTCGCGTCCATCCAAACGAATATTTTCATTCAAAATCATCTGACGCATGGCTTCTTTTTCTACATCGTGGTAATAAATTTTCACGAAAGGCGTTACTCGTTCTAATTCTTCCGGATTATTTTCATATTGTGCTAAAAATTCATTCAAAACTGCTTTGAATTTCTCAGCTCTTTCTTCCTTATTAGATGGATGAATAGCTACATCATATACCTTTTGATAACATTCTGCCCATACTTTTTCACGAATCGCTTCATCATGAATTTCGTGACTGTATTCTCTTTTCGGGAAAGATTTTCCTACTTTTTCGGCTAATCTTTCTTGTGCTTCTACTTGTTTTTTAATTTCTTCGTGCGCAAAAGAAATGGCTTCTAACATTTCTTTCTCTGAAATTTCTTTCATTTCACCTTCTACCATGACAATAGAAGATTTTGTTGCACCAACCATAATATCCAAATCGGCTTTTCTTAATTGTTCCAAACTTGGATTGACCATCAATTTACCGTCCAATCGGATTACTCTTACTTCGGACATCGGTCCATTAAATGGAATATCGGTAATGGCAATAGCTGCTGAAGCGGCTAATCCTGCTAAAGATTCCGGTAGAACTTCTTTGTCATACGAAATCAAAGAAATCATAACTTGAACTTCGGCATGAAAATCTTCCGGAAAAAGGGGACGCAAAACGCGATCCACCAAACGCATGGTCAAGATTTCCTCATCAGAAGGACGGGCTTCTCTTCTAAAAAAGTTTCCCGGAATTTTACCTCCTGCATAAAATTTTTCTCGATAATCTACTGTTAACGGAAGGAAATCTACTCCTTCATTGGCTTCTTTGTTAGCGACAACCGTTGCTAAAAGCATAGTATCGCCCATTCTTACTACAACAGAACCATCGGCTTGTTTTGCCAATTTCCCTGTTTCAATTGTGATTTCTCTACCATCTGATAGAGTAATCTTTTCTGTGATTGCTTGTGGAATCATCTCTTCTTGTTTTTTTAATTCGTCTCTGGTAAAACCGTTTGCTTTACCGGTATTTATAGTCTTTCTATAATTCTGTTTTTGTTTCAGGTTAAATGAACCTGAGTCCGAAACAAACAAAAAAAGGCAATCTTGCAATTGCCCTTTTTATTCTTTCTTGAATTAATTTATTTACGAATTCCAAGTTCTGCGATAATCGCACGGTATCTTTCGATGTCTTTGGCTTTCAAATAATCCAATAAACTTTTTCTTTTACCTACTAAGCGAACCAATGCTTTTTCTGTATTGAAGTCTTTTTTATTTTGCTTCAAATGCTCAGTTAAATGTTTGATTCTAAATGTAAATAAGGCGATTTGCCCTTCTGCAGTTCCGGTATCAGTTGCTGATTTACCGTGTTTTGCGAAAATTTCTTGTTTTGTTTCTTTTGTTAAATACATTCCAATATTGTTTTAAATGATTATTATGTATGCGGGTGCAAATGTACAATTATTTTTTATTCGGTAAAATATTTTTTTATTCTCTAAAATTAAAGCTTAAATATTCAAAAATTACTGTTCAATTACTTTCATTTAGGTAAATTTGCAATCAATTTAATAGAAAATGAAAAAAAATCCCGTTGTTTCCGGATTGCTTATTACCATAGGTATTACTGTGCTTTGTTATTTGGTTTATATTGTTTTTTTGGAAAAAAAAGACAGTTATTTAATCACCAATCCTTCAGAAGAATATCTCGAAGTGCAGATTGACGGACAAAAATACACTATTGCACCTCAGCAATACATTCCGATTCAGCTAAAAGGAGGCGAACACAGTTTACAATTTGATTTTGACGGAAAATCCACTGATACGGTTTTTATGGTTACAAGAGCTAATGCCGTTATCAATCCTACTCGCTCTGATTATTATGTTTTTATTCGTCCTTATGGTGGTGGAAGAAACGTTGATTCGCTTTTCACTTCACAAACTCTTACAATTGATGAACGGGTTTACAACGGAAACATTACCCACTACAACGATTTATATATTCAAGATTTCTATTATAATTTGGATCAAGATTACCCCAAAATGTTTTTGAAAAAAGGAGTTGAAGTTAATTTATCTAAAATTTTCAGTAAAAGCGACTTCAAACAATTTTATTTTGAAAATTATGAGTAATCTCAGAAAAAAATTGAGGTTTTTTTCCTATTTTTGTTTTTCATTCGATGAAAGCCAGAATTCACATATACATTTACATTCTATCAGTGATGATTTTTCTATCGCCACTTTTAGCTTTTACGAATATTCAGGCTGAATATCAAGAAAGTCTAATGGAGGCTGATTGTTGTGTAGTAGATGCCGAAAGTCAAAAGGAACACTCTTGCTGTATGGATTCAGATGCCGAGCAACCTGTAAAAAAATGCAATGATAATCGTTGTCATCCCAGCACTTGTCATTTAACTCAAATCAGTGTGTTTTCATTTTATATGAATGACTATCAAACAGATGAGTTTTCAAGTTTTTATTTGAAAAAAACAAAATTTGATCACTACAAATCTTTAACTATTGAAAATTTAAGTGCTTCTTCCTGGAAGCCACCAAAATACATTTCTTAATTTTTTATTATCAAAAAGTCAAGCTTTTGACTTAAAAAAATTAGTGAAACAATTATAATTATAAGAAATGTATAAAAATTTAATTTTTCTATTCTTGTTGTTGCTAAGTGCGAATTTGGCTGCTCAAGAAACCATCAAAACTTTAAAAGTAAAAGGCAATTGCGGAATGTGTAAAGACCGCATAGAAGCTGCCGTAAGAGAACTTCCTTCGGCTCATGGCGAATGGAATGGGGAAAATGAAACGCTTACTGTTCATTTTTTCGAAAAAGAAACTTCT